>JBDTWP010000426.1:0-5929 GCA_040006615.1 Ferruginibacter sp. | reverse complement strand
CGGGGGACCCGAGAGCCATCTACTCCATTACATTCAAGGGCGATGTTTTCCCCAATGGTGCGTCAACCTATACGGTATCAAACCCCAACTCAGCAAGTGGTCGGGCTAATCGTAAATTCTTTATTGTACCGGCAGAAAGAACATCACCAACAATATTTGATGAAGCGAAAAGTAATCACATCATCCGGTATGCAGAGGTGGTGCTTTTGTATGCAGAAGCATTGAACGAAAACGGTAAGGCAACCGAAGCGCTTACATGGCTAAACAAAGTGCGGCAAAGAGCCCGTACATCACCTTCCAATGACCCTCAGCGTGTATCCACCACCCATGATTTAAGTTATACCGGCCAATTGTTACCTGATGTAACAACCACAGACCAAACAACACTACGAAATGCCATTTGGCACGAACAACGTGTGGAACTGGCAATGGAAGGACATCGCAGAGAGTACCTGGTTCGGACTGGAAGGCTTTCACAACGAATGGCAATAGCAAAAAGTATTGGAACCTTCGACGACAAGTACACTTTGCTTCCCATTCCTCTGTCTGATATTGATTTGTCTAACGGCCAAATAACACAAAATTCCGGCTATTGAAAGCAGAGAAGAAACAGTAAATAACTTGTTTCTTCTCTTCGTTAGTTGCTGTTGCTTTGATTGAATAACCAATTCCTTAAAAATGGCTAATATAATAATTAAGATCACACTAAAAGAAAACCAAAAAAATGAAGTTGACATTCGCAATATCAATTATTAAAGTTTCTGTTTTTATTTTCTTTTTTACCAATAGTTCACCCGGCAAATTATTTGCACAGGCTGTAGATAATGCTATTAACATCAAGCTTTCCGGTCTGAAACAAATTGGTAAAATTGACGAAAGATTCCAGTCTTTTAACGTTGAAATGGTAGAAGTAGTTGGTGGAAATTTTTGGATTCCTTATGATCAGATGGATACAAGCAAACCCATCACGGGAAATGTGGTGGTGGGGGAAACAAAAAGCCTCTACAGGGCGTTGGCTCCTATTAACCTTTACGAAAAAAAGTTGCGCATGCTTGCAGGGGCACTAGGCCCTACGTACATGAGGGTGAGTGGAACCTGGGCAAATAGCACTTATTTTCAGGATAATGACGAACCGAAGATCAATACTGCTCCTGCCGGCTTTAAAAACGTATTAAGCCGCAAAGAATGGAAGGGGGTGGTGGATTTTAGCAAAGCCGTTAATGCAAAATTAGTAATCTCGTTTGCTATCAGTGATGGCGTGAGAGATAAAGACAGTATCTGGACGCCTGTTCAGGCGCAACCGCTGGCTAATTATACAAAATCAATCGGTGGAATTTTTGCTGCGGCAGAACTTTTTAATGAGCCTACTTATGCTGCATACGGGGGCGCACCGAAAGGGTATAATGCGCCAACTTTTGCGAAAGACATTGATCGGTTTAGAAGCTTCGCAAAATCCAATCTGCCGAATATGATTGTTTTAGGTCCGGGTTCAGTCGGTGAAGGAGGCATTTTACCCCCTAGCCGCATGGCCATCCTCAAAACGGATGATTTATTATCTACCAATCCCAAACCGGCATTCGATGTGTTTTCTTATCACTATTATGGAGGAGCTTCCCAACGATGTGCTCCGGCCGGAGGTCCGGGATCAATTTCTCCCGATGACGCATTGTCGCCGGAATGGTTAAATAAAACAGTGAGGGCTTACACCTACTATAAGGGCTTACGTGATAAATATCTTCCCGGCAAACCTATATGGCTAACCGAAACAGCCGATGCTGCTTGTGGGGGCAATCCATGGGCGGCTACTTTTTTAGATTGCTTTAGATATGTAGAGCAATTAGGCAGGTTGGCAAAAGAAGGAGTACAGGTGGTAATGCACAACACATTATCTGCAAGCGAATACGGTTTACTCGACCAGGATACGTACCAACCCAGACCAAATTACTGGACAGCATTGTTGTGGAGCCGGTTCATGGGAACAGATGTTTACGATGCCGGATCTTCAACACCGGGTGTCGATATCTTTGTACACAGTTTAAAAAAGAAGCCTGGTGGAATGGCTTTATTAGTTGTTAATACCCTTGATACTGCCGCTGTTTTTACAATACCTTCAAATGCAGAGCAATTTATGTTAACTGCTAGTGAACTTCAAACAAAGGAGATTCAACTGAATGGAAAAGATCTGGCTTTAACCGCAACCGATGAACTACCGTTTATTAAAGGGAAGGCTATCGGGTCGGGAGTGATTCAAATCCCTGCGCATAGCATCACTTTTTTAACTTTTAACGAAATAAAAAAATAGAAGTTAACCGCTAATAGACGAATCTTAAATCATTGGAACCTTGCAGGCGATATCCATCAGGAATATCCGATAGTTTTGGCACATCTACACTTAATTTTTTTTATGCAATTATTGGGTGGCCTTAGCGATGAAAAACCAAGGTCAACAGCAAAACTGTGTTCACCTGGAACATTGCATCAATTCTTGTTACAAAACATGTGACGGAGATCAATGAGTAAAAGTTGAAATAGTTGTTTTGGGAAATTCCCATATTCAACATAAAGTGGACGGCCAGGTAATGCTGGCCGATAATAAACCAAGGCTTACCGAAACAGGTCGGGCCAAATCTTATTTTCTCGATAAATTGGAAGAGCAAAATGAAGGGATGTTTTTAAAAGAGGGGGTATATAGCATTACAGGCAGACAGTTATCCTTTAGAATTTAGAAAGGTGGAATTGCTAAACCTTAGTGGCTGCATGAATCCGAAGCACCGAAATACAAGTCTTATTACCAGGTTGCAGGAGAATGTGACTGTAAAGCCAAGCCTTAAATAATATCGAAATGATAATCTTTATAAAATTACCAATTATGCAAAAGCTATTAAGCATTGTCTTTTTTTTATCAATCAATGCATCTTTGTTCTCTCAGAAATCTATATTGCCTCACCTTGAAAAAAAAGGTAATGTAACTCAATTAATAGTTCAGGGGAAACCATTTTTAGTATTGGGTGGCGAATTGCATAACTCAAGTACTTCAGGTGTCGCCTATATGAGATCAATATGGGCAGAGATGAAGAAGAAAAACCTGAACACCGTTATTGCGCCGGTATATTGGGAATTGATGGAGCCTCAGGAAGGAACGTTTGATTTTTCATTGGTTGACAGCATGATTTACGGAGCAAGGAAACAAAACCTGCATTTGGTTATTCTTTGGTTCGGTTCCTGGAAAAATGGATACTCTATGTATGTGCCGGCATGGGTTAAAAATGACCTCGCAAAATATCCCAGGGCAAAGAGTGAAAAGGGGCAATCTTATGCAATACTTTCGGCCTTGGGTGAGGCCTCCATGAAAGCTGATGCGAAGGCTTTTAAGATGCTTATGAAACACATTCGGGAAGTGGACGAAAAGTACCAGACTGTAATTACTGTCCAAATAGAAAATGAAGCAGGCCTATTCAGCACTCCACGTGATTTTAATGAGCTCGCAAACAATGCATATAATACCGGAGTTCCAGATAACCTTGTAAAATACCTGACTGCAAATAAAGGAAAACTACAGCCGGAATTGGACAGTGCATGGAAAGCAAATGGATACAGGACTTCAGGAAGCTGGGAAGAGGTATTTGGTAAGAGTACAATTGATAAAAAAAATTGGAATTCCCTTTCTTATTTACCTGAAGAACTTTTTACTGTTTATCATTATTCAAAATATATGGGTGAGGTAGCGGCGGCAGGTAAAGAAGCTTATCCAATTCCGATGTATGTAAATGCGTGGATAAAACAACCAAGAGCCGGCTGGCCTGGAAAATATCCCAATGGCGGACCGGTTCCCCATACACTTGATATTTGGCGGGCCAATGCACCGGCCATAGACTTTATTGCGCCGGATATTTATGTACCTCAGAAAGTTGCCAAATATACCATTGAACAATACAATCGTTCTGGTAACCCGGTTTTCATCCCTGAATATCGTACGGGATTGCAATCTGCAAGCGAGGCATTTTGGGCTTATGGTGAGCAGGATGCAATTTGTTTTTCTCCATTCGGCATTGACGATACCCCTCCGGATGAAGACCCAATCACAAAAACTTATGGAGTTTTATCACAGGCGAAAGAACTGATACTGGAACACCGCGGTAAAGAAACCATGACCGGCTTTTATATCGATACCGCAGAAAGTTCAACAACATTTGAAATGGGAGGATATACCGTTAAGGCTGATTTAGCAGGATTTTCATTAGCTGCAGTTGCCGGATTTACTGCTACAGAAAAACCGGCTACCATGGCAGGTGGGATTGTTATCAATATTGGCCCCGATGAGTTCATTGCAATTGGAAAAGACTATAGATTATCGTTTACCCCTAATGACCCACATACAAATAAACCGTTGATTGATGTGGAATATATGGATGAGGGAACTTTTGTAAATGGCAAATGGGTTACAACCAGGCGGTTAAATGGAGATGAAGGTACAGGTGGCGGCGATTATGGATTCGGTTTTAGTACGAACAAAGCCGGCATATTGAAGTTTCAAAAACAGCCGGATGGCAGATGTAGTATCATTCGGTTTAAGATGTACCATTTTTAATGAACGTATCAAATTTTCCGGGTTCAATTATTAAATTAGTATTAGGCATCGATGCTAACTGATCTGCTAAGGTGATCGACAGCACCAGGGATCCGTGATTAGTATAATTCGGTAGCCCGACTCAAAAAAAATGATTCTGATGAATTTTTTAATTTCAATCACTACAGCCAGTACTGAAATATACACCCTGAACTTTTGTTCCAAGCGAAGCTCTATACCGGATCTCCAGCTTATAATTGGCCGCTGCCGGTACTGTTACACTTACTGTAACCTTATCGCCATCCGCATCAAAACCGGTTACATAGGTACCGCTGGAAGATCCTGCTTGCGGGGCTATGTTCACGCCGGTCAATACACCGGTTTCGGCTTCAACACTTGTCACCAGATCCTGTGCCGATATAGTTGACAGGAACAACAGGAACATTAAAGTAAAAAAGGATAGTTTTTTCATCTGATTTATTTTTTAGCTAATCGTTCATATCAAACAGGTTACCGTTGGGTGTATCTGGCATTCATTAGTTACAAACTCACCCCGGATAACATTTTTTAGAGTCAAATCAAAGCAACATTTTATTTCGACCTGGTAAGCCTAAGCATAAGGATATCGTGCCCGGGCACTGTCTCTTTTAAAGCTTTCCTGGTATCGCCATTGTCTTTCTTAGTCCACACGTTGCGGATCTTGTACACCTGCTGTTTAGCATCAAAGGTCATTTTTGAAACCTCGTCATTTATTACTTCGGCCTGCCAGTCAAAATCAACCTGCTTAGGCAATATGCTTCTGTTTAAAAAAGCTAGGGCCCAGTCGCCACCCTTTAGCGGCTTCAGCCATATTTGAACGCTGTCTTTCATTGTGTGTTTCAGTGCCTGTATGCCCAGCGAATCCTGGCTGATCGCAATCACTTCCCTGTTGGTTAAAATTTCCTTTGTGGCTTCTGACATGGTGCACAGATCATTTCCGGCAATCAGCGGGGCTGCGATCATTGCCCAAATGCCAAAGTGCGCCCTGTCTTCACCTGGTGTTAATTTGCCATTGCCTACCTCCAGCATATCAGGATCGTTCCAGTGGCCCGGCCCTGCATATTGGCGCAGGCCATCCTGTTTGTCAAGTATCTGCATAACACCCCATGACTTCCATGAGCCGTGATCGTTGATGCAATCAAAACAATTATAGATATCACCTGTTGTGCGCCAGAGATGCCCAACGGATTGGCCCCACTTCCATGGGTTATCGTTGCCCCACTCGCAAATGCTTAGCACAATAGGCCGGCCCGCTTTACGCAGGGCTGCGGTAATAGTTTTATAGGCGCCTTCTGCCTTCAGCCCTTCGGTGTTGCACCAGTC
>JBDTWP010000425.1:0-5955 GCA_040006615.1 Ferruginibacter sp. | reverse complement strand
TCAACTCTTCCAATCCTTTAACCAATGCATTACATGCCGATTCATCGGAATCATTTGTTGAAGCCAGTTTCATGGTTCCTGCAATTTTAGCATATCTTTTTACCGCACCTGCAATAGAAAATTTTGTAACCGCCGGCAGCAATACCGCATTGGACAAACCGTGCGGTAAATGAAACTGTACACCTAATGGACGGCTCATACCATGAACCAGGCAAACACTACTGTTGGTAAATGCCATACCCCCCTGGCAGGCAGCAATGGACATTGCTTCACGGGCCGTTTTATTAGCGGGCTGCTCCCATGCCGGAATTAAATTATCCGCCACCAATTCAACGCAGGAAAGTGCAATAGGGTCTGTAAGAAAATTTGCTTTCCGGGAAACATAGGCTTCAATACCATGTGTTAGTGTATCAACTCCCACATACGCGGTAAGCGGTTTAGGCATCGTCATTGTTAATTCATAATCTACCAATGCAACAGAAGGCATGAGGTGGTTATCCAGCAGCATCATTTTTAGATTAGCTTCCGTATCGGTTATTACGGCCACCTTCGTGGCTTCGCTTCCTGTACCGGCCGTGGTAGGAATAGCAATCACTGGCATACCCGCTTTGGGAATTTTATGATAGCCCATATATAGCTTTAATGGCTGCGGATTGGTTTTTAGGATCGAAATAGCTTTTGCAGTGTCGATTGGACTACCGCCACCAACCGCAATCAGCAACTGGCCGCCACATTCATTTAATAATTTCAGGCCGGCTAAAACATTATCAACTGTTGGGTCGGCTTGTACCTCATTGAAAACAAAAGTTTTGATTCCTTCATCAATCAACGGCTGCTGTAACCGATCTATTAAACCGGTTGAAGTAATAAATGGGTCAGTTATAAAAAGTACTGCACCGGCATTAAGCCGTTTTACCTGGTTCAGTAATTCACCACTTGCACCGGCACCGGCAACTATTGAAGATGGCGCATTGAATATCGTAATCATAATTAATAATTGTTATCACCGCAGGGTAGCATTAAGACAAAATATACCAACGTGACGGCACTAGTTTTCCTGCGGCCCTTCATAAATTAATTTTAATCCCCAGTCAACATCTTCAGGAAACTTTGGCAATTTGATAATACCGATTTTACCTGATATTAATTTCCCATTGCCCGCATCCATCCATGTTCCATTGCGGGGATTGAACCATTGGGCTCTGTAAACACTGTTAAGCTTTGCACCACGCATCTCCGATTTCGGGCATCCCTTTTCGAAATAAGCAAGAAATATATTTTTGTCAGGCGTACGGGCACAATAAGCCCAGCCTTCATAACTTAAAACATCATGTGTTTTATGAGGCGATATAAGATCGGCCAATGGTACGAGTTCCTGGTAACGCCGGCCTATAGAGAAAGCAAATGTTCTTAAGTATTGCATCTCTGCTCCCGACCGCCATTGAAATGCATCCCACATATGGATCGGTGCGGCGGGCTCAATATCTGCTCCCCAAATCCCTTCTGCACCATAAACATGGCCTGCAAGTCCCCCTGACAAAAAGCTGCCGTACATACCTGAACGTACAAAGGCATTATCACGTTCGGTGCCACCATCTGCGCCAAGGATATAATTTACTGAGCCCAGACCACGGTTATCTTTATAGCCGGAATAATAGGGCACCCCATTAAGAGCTGGTGTAGGCTTTTTTAAATTATAAATCTCGGTGAGGTACCAATAGTTATTATGCTCCCTCATATTACCAATCTGGTTTAATGTTACCCATGAATCTTCGCCCCAGTTTTCAAGTGTAGAAGGGTTTGCATTTGCAGAGAGCAAATTTCCAAATGGGGGCGGGCCATACTTTTTTTCCATCTCCTGTATGGCAGCAGTATAATCATGAGGGCTTACTGTTTCATCAATGATATCCAAATGGACAGGACTTAATACAGTATTGTAAGCCTGGTATCTTGCGAAAATATATGCTATGAACCTCGAATAAGAATCGGGCCATCCATAATATTTATACCAAAGCAAACCTGCATCCCTTCTTGAAACTTCTATAAATGGAATAAACCCATTCGCATTCAGATAAGCGATCTTCCTGTCAACATATTTGAAGTATTCAGGATTGATCCGGTTCATGTCTGGAAAATAATTTTCATAACCCGGCACTTTGCCCGGATACAAGAACGGGCGGCCGCCTTCATTGTCCATATTCTTTGCGCTGCCGGTACCAAACTCCAGCCACGCAGACCGCAGCGTTGTTCTTGCTGAATCATGCAGTACCATATGCCATGAACTATCATCGGTTTTCCAATTAGGAAATGCAGCGATCATGCTAACCCAATTATATCCTTGTGCCTTACGATAGCGTACATAATCTTTGAAACCTGCACCAGGGCCAATCGGTCTTTCATTATCGTCATCATACCATTTAAACCTGGTGGCGCCAAGAGCGTACCAGGTATCACCAATAGCAAAGTAGGGAGTACCATCGGCATGGTTTAATGCATGGTGATTTTCTGAAGCTCTTAGAAAGCCGTGTCTTAAAGGATTTTCATTCTTTTCTTTTTCTGTCCAGCCAGCGGCAGTGAATGAACCGGTCTTTCCACTCAAACCAGGATCGTTGGGTATTGATCCGCTTTTCCAGGACCATGCGCCGGGATTAGTGGCGACAAGCCGCACATGAAAGGTATTTCCACCATCCCAAAATCCGTATACACGCTTTTTAAAATCCGGACCGGATAGATCTACCCACACCGTAACATCAGTATATGCATTCCTATAAGTATTTTTTGCTGTGAAAGTAAGTTCCTGCGTTTCCCATACATGAACTGTCGGAGTTGCCGCATGAAAGGCAATGAATACTAATTCAAAGTGCAATAGTGCCAGGAACGTCATTTTGCATAGTTTATAAGTGAAAATAGAACACCATCAATTCAAAATTGAAATTATTTAATACAGTTTTTGATAGTTAGGTTAATGAAATAAAGTTAAAACTTTTGAGGCATATGCTATTTCCCATTGTCACCGGAGGGAACACAATCCTTTTAGTTTAGATTTATTGACAAAAGAATATTCATTCAAAAAAGATGAACTAAATTACAACCCTGTTTACACTGGCCTGTTAGGTTATCCGGAAGACTCAAGATATTCAAAAGCTAAATTTTATGAACCTTGTTCAGATGATTTTGTCTTTCTACTCATTGTATGAACTAAAGCTGTTTTTTGTGAAGCCATCCGCAGAAAGCATCCGCACAAAACACCGGCAACGGTGGACGGGTTTATAAAAACGCCAATGGGATTTTACCGTTCGGAATCGAATTCATTAAAAAAATAAATAAGTATGACTCATCATCATGTTTTTTCGCGGCGGGATTTTGTCTCCATGGGGGCCGTGGTTGCGGCATCAGCGCTGGCATCAACGGCTTCCGCTCATGGAACTGATAACCCTGCGGGAGACGAAAAAGGAATGCTCAACGTCCTCGATTTTGGCGCTAAGCGGGATGGCAGGACCGATGACACGGTCGCTATTCAAAATGCATTAAACGCCGCTGGAAAAACGAACGGATCAGTATTTATTCCTCAGGGAATTTATCTATGTTCGGAATTGAAAGTACCTGTCGGCGTTGGCATACACGGTTTGCCAGCCATGGATTACAGGAAAGGAATGGGTACGGTTCTTAAATTCAAAGGTGGAACCAAATGCCTGATCAATCTCACCGGAGCGTATGGCGCCTACCTGTTCGGCCTCTGCCTGCACGGAGGAGACATTGAGGGCGGAGCACACGGAATCATGGTAGACAAACCGGACTACGGAACCCGGGAGGATACCCCCAGGATTGACATGTGCCGTGTGGAACATTTTACAGGTGACGGTATCCGGTTGGAACGCATCTGGTGTTTTTGTGTTCGTCACAGTCATTGCTTCTCCAATAAAGGTTGTGGCTTGCGTGTCCGGGGATGGGATGGATTTATTCTCGACAACTGGTTTTCCGGTAACGGTAAAGCTGGTTATGCCGCCTATGATGAAAATGCTTCGAACACCTTAACGGCTAACCGTATTGAATGGAACCATGAAGGGGGAATCGTCATTTACGGAGGCAGTACCTATAACATTACCGGCAACTACATTGACCGTTCCGGGAGATGCGGCATTACGTTGCTGCCTAACAAAGAGGACTACTGTCATACCCTGTCCATCACCGGCAATGTTATTTACCGCAGTGCAAAGCCCGACTGGGGATTGAAAGACGAGTTCGATAGTGCCCATGTGCGTTTTGAAGGCGTAAAGGGTCTTGTCTTTACCGGCAACGCCATGCGCGCCGGCAGGGACGACGACGGTCTTGGAAAGTATTCTCCCGACTACGGAATAATTGCAAAGGGTCTTGAATGTTCGGTTATCAAAGACAATGTATTATTCGAAGGCGTCCTGAAGCAGGTAGTTCTTGACCAGGGCGGACACGGGCCGGATGTAATCATTAAGGAAAATGTGGGGAGTTTGAGGAGTGATTTATGATGGGTTGTTTCCAGTTTAATAGCAGGAACTGCCATAAAAATTCAGAGTATATAGTTTTAATTGATTTTGATAGGTTTCCAGTAGAGACTAAGGGATTCGAGCTTAATAGCTAAAACAACCGGTAAAATAGTATCTTTCATTAAATGACATCGACAGATGAGATTACAGGATTATCGAATCTGATTGAGTAAATAAAATTGTTATCCTTGAGCAAAGGCTTTTTTTTTGGGGTGATACGCTGAGATTTAAGATGCCATATTGGACAAGGCTGTTAATACGTTATCCCACCTCGATACTTTATATAAATATTAATTCACATAAAAAAGGGAAATCATACGTTTGATCTACCCGTAAAAGCTCGTTTTTGATAGTTTTAATTACCGGATTCCAGGACCAAACGAAGCGGTTAGGCTGATATATAAGTTGGATGTGGCTTTTGAAGAAAATAAAAATGACAAACGATAATTTTTTTTCGTTTGTCCCAACAGGTGAACTGGATTGGAGTATTCAAATATCATAAAACATAGTATGGATAAGGCTTTCAAAGAGTTATTATTTGTAACCCACCGAATTACGCACCGTATAGATTATTAGCATTTGATGCAATTTGCTGAGATTGTATTTTTCCCTTCGCTTCAATTTGTATTGGCGGGGAATTGTACTTTATCTTTTATGTTACTTCCCAATTGCGCAATAGGATTGCATGTTTTATTAACTTCTGTATTACTCACCTAATTGTCATGGAAATACTCACTGATTCCTATGACAGCCGTACACTAAGCCAACGGCTTTCCTGCTGCTTATACAACCGGTTTTTTTACAAACATACTTTCGTAATAGCTGCGGTAAGCATATCCTAAAAAAAGATTGGGGACAACCAGGAAGACGCCCATTAACCAGCCAGATGGAACCAGGATGGTATGAAACAGGAATACATTCAAGCTGAGCGGGAAAAGTACTACCGCGAAAAAAGGAGCGTACAAGTTAACCAGTAATGACAGACCACCCACTATTTGTATGCTTTTGATCATCGGATAAAAATAGCCTGAAGCTTTCAGACCATTTTTAAAAGCAGCGACGTTACCTGTATGTGAAGGTTCATATGGAATAAAATGCAGGAAATAATCCAGGCCAAATACCAGGTACAAAAATCCAAGCAGGATGCGCATAATCATTGTGGCATATCTCATGGCGGTATATTATTCATGTTATTGTTAGTCCTTAGCCATATTCATGGGTTTTACGCTGCAGGTATTCACTTTTGGTTACTGCATGGTAAACAAGGCATAATTTGTATTGAGGTGATTGCAAAGCCTGGGAATTCATTGAATTAATTCCTGCTTTCTTCAATAACCGAAACAATTCTGCAATACTAAGCTTCAGTTTTGACATCTCCTCACCTACTTGTTTTCCAATACCCAATCCGGCCTTATAAAGTGGCAGGTATAGCCGT
>JBDTWP010000424.1:0-5955 GCA_040006615.1 Ferruginibacter sp. | reverse complement strand
ATTTTCGAAAAGTCTAACAATTTGAAAAAATTATCAATTATCAATTATCAATTATTAAATTATCAATTATCAATTATGAATTATTAAATTATCCTGATCTGTTTACCCGCCTGTATTGCCTCACCCACCATACCCATATCATCCTGGGAAGGGCCTGATACGATCACAAGGTCAATTGAGTTGTCATCAAGAATATCTCTTGTGTTATCTACAATTTCCGCAAGAGGGTACCTCGATTTAATGTTCACTTCATTTGTATCCCCGGTTGATAATATTTTCTTTATGGAATACCCTTCCATGTTACTTACCGGCGAAATGTAAAGCGGTTTCTGTAAGGTTCCGCATTCAATCAATCCTATATTTTTTATCGTGTTCATATATTAATATTTTAAATTATTATTATTGTTATTTTTTAAATTAATACGATCATTCTGATAGTATTAAAAGCAAAAATACGTAATTTTGTTTAATCGATTAAACAAACCATGGTTAAGTTATTGTAAACATCTCTTTTTTTGAATACTATTTGGCGCTAATAGATTGATTGTCAAGCATAAGTTGGAGGTATTCAATTTTGTTAACATCAACCTTTATATTTAATTATTCATTCACAGGTTAAAATTCCACTATGAACAAAAAGATTTGTCTTAAGGACATTGCTCAGAAAGTGGGAGTTTCAACAGCCCTCGTTTCATATGTTTTAAATAATAAAAAGGAAGGAAGAATAAAGAAATCAGTTGCGGAAAAAATAAGGGAAGTCGCAATGGAACTCAACTATCGCACCAACCAGATTGCTAAAAGCCTTAAGACCAGCAAGACCAATACAATTGGTTTGATAGTGGCCGATATTTCAAACCCTTTTTCTTCCGGCCTGGCCCGTATCATTGAAGATGAAGCGGAAAAAAATAACTATACAGTTATTTTTGGAAGCTCTGATGAAAACCTTCAGAGATCAAATAAACTGGTTGATACTTTTCTAAACAGGCAGGTGGATGGCTTAATAATAACTCCCGGGGAAAATACGGCGCCACAGGTTATTTCCCTGCTGAAACAGAATATTCCTTTTGTATTGGTTGACCGTTATTTCCCCGAAATAAAAACCAATTATGTTGCCCTTGATAATTTTAAAGCCTCCTTTACAGCCATTCAGCATCTTGCCAATTGTGGCTATAAAAAGATAGCAATGATCAGTTTTGAAACGAAGCTGTTTACTATACAGGAGCGTAAGCGGGGCTACATTGCAGCACTCGGTAAAAATGGGATTGTCTTTGATACGAAACATTTAATTGAAATCGGCAATGGTGATATGAAAACCAATGTGGAAAATGCCATCAATGATCTGATGTCACCTGATCAGCCCGTTGATGCTTTACTGTTTGCTTCCAATGCCATTGCCACGCATGGATTAAGGCATATCAATGCACTCCGTATAAAAGTACCTGATCAACTGGCCCTGGTAACCTTCGACAGAACAGATGCGTGGGATTTATTTTACGCCCCGCTTACCTATTTGGATCAACCCCTACCCGAAATGGGACGACTCGCAACAAAGATTTTATTGGAAGCAATTGAAGGGAACAACACAATAACCCAGCTCAATCTAACCGCAGAGTTAGTGATCCGTTCATCAAGTGTAATCCCCGCCCACCAAAAGAGGAGCTTTAAGAAGCCCCTGTTTTCACCCCCAAAACTGGAAGTATAGAACCAGCATTTTTCACATCCCAACCAAATTGAAAAGCTATAAAGAGTTTAATGCATCAAAGAACCCCCCTTGGGACTCAGGGGGGACCGTTCTTCAATCAAACCAGGTCTCAGTCCCGGGTATCAATGCTTTTTGATAAACAAATTCTAACTGGCTTTTTAAAATGCGCTCCTCAGATAATTCAGGTAGTTTATCTATATCAAAGTATTGAACATCCAGCACATCAAAACTTTTATTGATCCCCGATGTAATTGCCTTACAATAAAATACCATCTTGTACACATAAAAAGGTTGAGGAGGATGAGGATGAAATTTTATATCAAACACTGCCAGTAATCTTTCCGGTATTACTTCCAGCCCTGTTTCTTCTTTACATTCTTTAACGATCACCTCTTTGGGAGAATAGCCAATGTCCGCCCATCCTCCCGGCAATGACCATTTATTGTCGGCACTTTCCTTTACCAAAAGAATTTTATTGTCCTTTATGATTAACCCCCTTATATCGACCTTAGCGGTCGGATAATCTTTGTTCTCAAAATATAAATTCTTCAATGATGATAATTCCTGTCCTGTTATTTTATGTAGCAATTCATAGCTTATCTCGAGTACCTCGGCATAACGTTCTTTATCATATTCACTTTCGGTATAAAGCATCCCGATATCTGAAATGGATTTAAGCCTTTTAATTAAATTTAATAGTTCATCATGAAGCATTTTTATTATTTTTTGTTGACAAGGATGAAGTTGTACTTCAAAGGATAAAATAGTGACTTTTTAAATAGATTGAAACAAGTTTACTTTTTTACCCCTTGTGCAATATAATGATAATTGCAAATGGCCTGCATTTGAAAGAATGAATTTATTTAAGAGGAAGATATATTACATTTAATGAATCGTTGCATTAAAAATTAGCGACGTCCATAGCAACAAAATTAAAGTTGTTCCCAAATATAAACTACCATCATGCCCATGCGACTATCCGCCTTCCTGATTGCAACTGTCATCTTATTTCCCTCAATTGCCTATTGCCAGGATATAGAGAAAGTATCATTTGACGCAAAAGACAGCACTGCCGGCTACTATTTAGCAATTCGTCCCCAATCAAAAGAAATAAAAGGGGTTATGGTTTTATTGACCAGCTTCATGGCTCCTGAAAACCTGCTGCCGGAAACCAAATTGCATAATGTTGCCTTTGCCAACGATATTCTTACCATCGTAGCCTTCATGAAGCAAAAATTATATGCGGATAGTTTCGCCATCCAAAGAATAAATATTATCCTTAAAGACGTGGTCGCCAGGTTTTCTGCAGACACTTCCCGGTTTGCATTGGCTGGTTACCACGAGGCCGGAAATATAGCACTTCGATATACCGAACTTACTTTTGAACACCAGTCCCAATTTTTGGTTCAACCGAAAGCAGTTTTTACAATTGATTCACCCGTTGACCTCTTTGGTCTATGGCATTGGTCCGAAAGGCAAATCAAAAAGAACTATTGGCCCGGAACCGTTGGGGATGCAAGGTACTACCTGGATATAATGACAAAAGAAAACGGTACGATTTATAACAATCTTGAAAATTATAAAAGATTATCACCCTTCAATAAAGAAGATGAAACAACCGGTAACGAAAAATACCTGGTAAATGCCGCCGTACGGTTATATTATGATACGGATATTGACTGGCAATTGAAAAACAGGCGAAATAGCTTGTATGATACCAAGATGCCTGATGCATCTGAACTCATTAACCGCTTATTACTCTTAGGCAATAACAAAGCAGAATTTGTGGCTTCCAGGCAGCCGGGTTTGAGAAGTAATGGGATAAGGCACCCCAATTCACTTTCGATTGTAGATGAAGTAGCCTGTATTCAATGGATAAAAAAAAGCCTGGATATTTTTGATGCCAATGCCTGGACGCCTTCCTATCATCTGGATACCCCTGCTGGTTGGTCCGTGGAGCATTTTTCTTTACCGCCTGACTTTGCCCCGCAGATGACTTATAAGGGTGTAGAAGATTTGCGTTTTGCTCCCGGATGGGGAGATAGCACCAGTGAGGAGTATTGGTCTTACGCCTATTTATGGTGGCTCAACGGAAATCCTTTGATAAATGCCGCAAGTTTACAGGAGAATCTGAAAGCCTATTACGATGGTTTGGTTGGCCGGAATATTATTAGCAGGAAAATACCGGCAAACAAAATAGTACCGGTAATTGTGATAGTTAAAAAATTAATGACAGGGGAAGGAGATACAGCAACCTACAGTGGGGAAATCCATATGCTGGATTATATGACACAGCAGCCAATTGTTTTAAATTCAAAAATTCATATCAGGAATTGCGGGTCTCAAAAGAAGCATGCCGTAGTTTTTGTGGAGATTTCACCGAAGCCATTGGTACACGCGGTCTGGCAACAGTTTACGAAACTGGAGAAAGGATTTCAATGTGATAATTAAGAGCTGGATTCAAATATTTCTACCTGCTTAATTGCAAGGTCTAAACCTGAATGAGTATGATAAAATAAAAACAGTGTCAAAATCTACCAGGGATTTGACTTTAAACAAAGTTATTAAGGATCAGCACTGCGGCGAGGCCGGTTATAGAAACAATGGTTTCCATTACCGACCAGGTTTTTACCGTATCCATTATTGACATGTTGAAATATTCCTTGAACATCCAGAAACCGGGATCGTTTACGTGGGAAAACATCATGCTTCCCGCACCGGTTGCCAATACCATGAGGTTGGGATTTGCTCCTGAAGACAGGATCATGGGCGCTACTATGCCGGCCGTCGTCAATCCTGCTACGGTTGAAGAGCCGAGCGCAACCCTGATAATTGCGGCGATACTCCAGGCGGCGACCAGGGGGTCTATGTTCATCGTATGAAGGGCATTTGCGATTTGGTTGCTGATGCCACATTCGGTCAATACCTGCTTTAAACCGCCGGCACCTCCCAATATCATGATGATCATGGCAATATCTTTTACAGCTTCTGTCATGGGTTGCATCACTTCCCTTATTTTTTTACCTTTATTTAATCCCAGGCTGTAACATGCGACGAGCAGGGTAATAGTCATTGCCACTACGGGATCACCGATGGCCTTTACCAGTATTGTAAAAGTGTTTTCCTTGTGAACGGTCAGGTTTACAATGGAATTGAGCGCAATCAGGAATACTGGAAGCAGTGCGGTAAAAACACTATTGAACATGGAAGGCAGTTCTTCATCCGGAATATTTTTACCTTTAAAAGTTTCCAATGGTTTGTTAGTATACTTTTTTAATGTTAAGGCAAATAATGGCCCTGCGATCAGGATAACGGGAATGGCTACCAGCAAACCATACAACAGGGTGAGGCCCATATCCGCATTGAATTGTTTTACCAGCACGGTTGGAGAAGGATGCGGTGGCAGGTACCCATGCGTAACCGAAAGCGCGGCGAGCATCGGTAACCCAATATATACCGCAGGAATTTCATAGCGGTAGGATAATGTAATAACGAGCGGGACTACCAAAACGAAACCCGCGCCATAAAAGAGGGGCATGCCAACAATAAATCCTGTAAGCACTAAAGCCCACATAATATACTTCCTGCCGAATATGCTCATTAAACCGGCGGCAATTTTTTGCGCTGCTCCACTGTCGGCGATAATTTTACCCAGCATTGCTCCCAAACCAAGGATTACAATAATGGACCCCAGCAGTTCTCCCATTCCTTTTTGAATTGCACTGGTGATGGATGAGATATTCATTCCGTTGGCAAGACCGATCAATATAGACACAAGGAGAAATGCCAGGAAGGGATTTAGCTTTGCCCAGGTGATCAATAAAACAAGCAGTACTATGCCAAGCAACAGGATAATAAATGACATGATTAAGGAGCTGAAAATTAAAGATAAATAAAAAAACTAATTGCAATTGGGGATGTTGGGATGCAAGAGCCTATGGCTCTCATTCAGACTAATACCCTTATACAATATTACGCATTTTAGAAGAACAAGACTGTTGAAACAGATCAATACACCAAAAAATCAGGCATCATACATTCTTTGCATCCTTCGTACCTGCCATATACCTGCCATTATGCTTTCCGTGTCATCCTTCGTACCTGCCATATACCTGCCATATACATTTAGTATACCTGCCATATGCTTATCATAGGGAAACCTTTGTCTGCCTACTCCTGCCGGCCCTTCTCAATAGGTGGCAAAAAGCGGCAAAAAGCGGCAATATTGGCCCACATACTTGGAAATGCTTCAG
>JBDTWP010000423.1:0-5990 GCA_040006615.1 Ferruginibacter sp. | reverse complement strand
CCTTCGATGCCTAACGGAGGTAGAACAGGCCGCGGCCTGTTCCTACAACGCAATTACAGATTCACCTTTTTACCCCTTGTGAAGTATATATTGATTTGACGCTGTAGCGGAAGTACTGATAAAATAACCGGGCAAAACTTATGTGCAGCGATTGTTGAAAATCATTTCAGGAGAAAGATTTCTTCTTTTTTTTGTTGTCATAGCTATATACATAATTGTACCCGTAGCCATAATTGTTCTTGAAAAATCCCCTGGTTTTCACTCCATTGAAAATGATGCCAGGATTCTTAATCGGGTTGATTGCAATGTTTTCATCCATTCTCTTTACCAGGACCTTGGGTGTAAATTTATGCCTTACCACATACAAGGTGGCATCGCACAGTGAAGATAAAAGATAGGCATCTGTTATTAAAACAATCGGGGCTGAATCAATTATCACCGTATCAAAATCATTATCCAAACTGGCTATGAGTCTTTGTACTTTACCATTTTCCAACAGTTCAGAAGAATCCTGTTGCAAATTCCCTGAGGAAATATAAAACAGGTTTTCATTGCCGGGTATACTATAAATTATCTGTTTCAGGTCCTTTTTTCCCATTAAATAGTCGCTTACTCCCACCTGCTCCTTTATGCCAAAGATCTTTCCGATCCCGGGATTATGAAGGTCCATATCCACAAGCACCACTTTTTTTCCGGTCAATGATATACTGCTTGCCAGGTTGGCTGCAACAAAACTTTTGCCTTCACCCGCAATACTGGATGTTACCAGGATCTTTTTATTCTGTTCGTTAATGCCAAGCGATAAAAGTGATACCCTTATTTTCCGGAATTCCTCCGCTATAACAGTTCTTTTACCTGCCTCCACCACTAAAGGTTGCTTTGATTTATTGAAAGCGATCTCTCCCACGACCGGGAATTTTGTCAGGGACTCTATCTCCTGCCTGTAGAGAATTTTACCGCTGAAAGTTTCCCTGGCTGAAATAAATGCGATAGGAAACCCAAATGCGATGGCAACAGCCATCATATAAATTATCACTCTTTTGGGGCTTACGGGACTGCCGGTTGACTGGGCATAATTGACTATCCTGCTATCCGGAATTGTAGAAGCATAAGAGAGTTCGCTCTCCTCTCTTTTTTGAAGTAAAAAAGAATAAATGCCATTTTTAATAATCTGGTCCCGGCTGATCTCAACTAATTGCTTTTCTTTCTCAGGAATTGACGTCAACATACTTGTATAGGTTCCGCTGGTGGAATTCAAATTACCCCTGCTTTGTTCAAGGTTTTTGCGCAGGCTTTGAATATTGGAGAGAATAGTTGGTCTTATTTGATTGATCTGGTTAGATATGGCGACTAAATTCGGATGGTTTTCCGCAACCGTTCCTTTTAATTTTTCGTACTGGGTCTGCAATGTACTTAAATTATTCATTTGCTGGGTAAGGGAAGGATCATTTACGCCCAAGGTTGAAGGCAACACGCCGATACTGCCGGGTGAGGATGCATATTTTTCCAGCTGGTCCATTACATCAATCTGCATGTTGATGTCACTTAATTTCTTATCAGTAGCACTAACAGTTTCCAGGAAAATCTGCCCCTGTTTGCTGATATCCACAGCTCCCTGGCCTGATTTATATCGCTGCAACTTTCCCTCTATAGAATCAAGGTCTCTTTTAACAATTCTTAACCGTTCTTCAATAAAAGCAAGTGTGTTTTTGGCTAAGGTGTTCTTTTCACCTAATGCGGCATCGGCATAAGAAGCTAAGAGTTGATTTAAGATATCTTCGGCCCGTTTTGGCACTTCATCCCTATAGCTTAATGTAATGACACTTGATAATTTATTGGAAGGTGCAACTTTTAAACCTGCTAAAATCCCGGCAGCTACATATTTTGAGGTGCTAAGAGAAAAAAATAAAGGTTTTGCCACTGCACCCGGTGAATAATTGTTATTGTGGAGGAATTTCAAAGTGCCAAAAGGAGTATTCAACCATTGGTCAACCGGTCCTCTAAAACTGTTATTTAATAAAACCGTCCCGGTTTTAGAATCATACTGTAAACTGATTTTTTCGAATCCCTGTATTGAATCGGGGTTAATGGCCTCAATTTTAAGCGGAGAATAGGTATAGGCAGACATATTATTAACATTCCCCTCCTGGTAAACTGATGCATACAAATTCAATTTATTTACCACTGTATTCATTAGTTCCCTTGATTGAAGGACTTCTACTTCATTCTCAATTATTTTTTTTGAATTAATCAGATCGAGTGATCCTATTAATTTAGAATCATCAGCGCCTTTCTTTTCATCTTTAATAATTATGGTAGCATTTGCTTCATATTTTGGTATGGTATAATGAAGATATAAATAGGCCCCGCCCATCGATAAAAGAAAAAATAACATAAACAAAGGCCAGTATGGCAAATATTTAGTCATTGCCATAACGACAGAACCTTCTTCCTTCTGATTATTTAATTTATTTTGTTTTTGTTGCATTTGTGCTTAAAATCCCGTTTTTGTTATTTTATGATCCTGTCAAGCGCTAATAAAAGTATTGATAATCCGGATAAAAGGATGGGGATGGTTTGCTTGGTAGCGCTTGAACTAGCCACTTTATTTTTATTCGCTTCTACATAGACCACATCATTGGGTTGCAAATAATAAAATGGAGATGCAAGAAATTCAGGATTATTGAGATCAATTCGCCTTACTATTCTTTTACCACCAATTTCTCTTATTAAAAGGACATTATCTTTTTTACCAAAAATTGTAATATCCCCGGCCAAGCCCAGGGCTTTTAAAAGGGATATTTTTTCACTTGGTACATTTATTACGGTGGGTTTGCCTACTTCCCCAAGCACCGTAACTTCATAATTGAGGTGGTGAACTGTAACTATGGGATCTATCAAAAGCTTTTTATCAAGGAGTATTGCGGTTATTTGATCTTTTATTTGTTTAGTTGTGGAACCCGCTACTTCGATCCTACCCAAGATTGGAAGTTGTATAAATCCATCAGAATTTACAAGGTATCCAGAAGCGGATTGGCTACTTCCCACATTGGTAACGGTACTGCTGCTTGTAATATTGGAAAGGTTAAATATAGCTGAGGCTTCTGCGTTAAGACTGGTGATAATAACACTTATAATATCATTTTTTTGTATCAGGGGGGAAACCGAATCCTGGGCATTAGGTTTAATACTGGCAGTTTGCGCGTCATTAAAATAGGTTGATTTCCGGGTATTGACACAGGATGCACTGTAAATAACAATGGAGACCAGTAAAGAAAAATTTATATACTTTTTATACATAATTATCATTATATAATTATTACTATTTCTTCGCGAAAAATATTTCCTCCTTTTTTGGGAAGCGATCCAAAGGCAATTGAAACGTTATAAACAGAAAAATAGTCTATCTTAACCAAGATATGATGGATATTCGTAGGAATCAGAGTACACAAAGTATATAAAATTGTTTTGTCTTAGGCAAGATCGGGTCAGCATTTAAAAGAGACCTGGGTAAACAACTATCTTTTTTTTATTACGGGGGCAAAAATAGGGATAATAAATCAACATTCCAAATTAGAGAAAATATTAGCCGTTACTATAAATCATGTTTCAATGTATAGTCGCTTTATTTATAATTAGAACGAGTCCTACATAATAAGTGTATGGTAAATTCTATCTTTTGTACGTAATTCTACTATGATTATATGGTATTAAAACTATACCCCGGCCAAAAGACGCCCCTGCAATGTACCTGAAGTAAGGGGCATATTTCAAATCAGGATGTCCAACCTTTAGAAGGCTGGAAACCCTGGCCAATAAATTTAGGGGGGTAAAACAAAAATCCTTCCATAAACAGAAAGGATTTAAATTCTTTTAATATGAAACGATTACCACTTATCTACTTCTTCCGTACTGCCATTGTCTAATGGGGTCTGTTGGTCAATTGCAGCAGGGATCACTTCCTCTATTTTATCGTCGACGTTTTCGGCAGGTTTTTCAATACCGGTAACTTCGGCAGCTGTGTTTTGTGGCTGGTTGCCGTCACCTTCATAAGGTGTGTCATGGTTAAACGCGTCAAAATCAAAGTCAGGCATTAATTCTGTTTTTACATAATCGATCGCTTCACCTAAGCCCTTAATAAACTTATTGAAATCTTCTTTATATAAAAATATCTTGTGCCTGTCGTACCCATCAGAATCGAAACGCTTACGACTTTCGGTGATGGTTAAATAATAGTCGTTCCCACGGGTTTCTCTCACATCAAAAAAGTAAGTTCTGCGTTTCCCGGCCCTGATGCGTTTGCTATAAACGCTTTCCATTTTTTTGTCATTGTTTTCGTACGCCACAGTTGTAAAATTTTTAGGTTAATCCCGGTTATCAATAAATTAATTAAAGGGCAAAGATATAGCTGTTTTTGAAATAGCAAAATAAACCTTCCTGATACTTAGTACTCAGTACAAGTACCAGGAACCTTTTAAGTACCCGGTACCCGGTATTCAGTACCAGTATTAAGAACCTTCAGAATGCTCAGGACCCGGTGCTAAGTTCCTGCTCCTGCTGCCTGGCATACATCTCTGAATAGTATCCATTTTGCTGTAATAACCCGGCATGAGTGCCCTGCTCCACGATCCTTCCATCATCCAGCACAATTATTTTGTCAAATTCGAGTAAAGAAAAAATCCGGTGGGTGATGATGATTGCGGTTTTATCCTTCCACCATTCATTGAGGTTATTCAATATTTCTTTTTCAGTTTTAGCATCTACCGCACTGAGGCAGTCGTCAAATATTACCATTGAAGGATCTTTCAGCAACGCCCTGGCGATGGAAATACGTTGTTTTTGACCACCGCTTAGCGTTACTCCCCGCTCCCCGATCATCGTCTGGTAACCATTGGAGAAACCAATTATCTCCTCATGAATGGCTGCCTGTCTTGCGGCTTTTATTATCTCCTCCTGGCTGGTATTGTCCACCCCGAAAGCAATATTATTCTGTACCGTTTCACTGAATAAAAAAACATCCTGGGGTACATAACTTATTTGCGTACGTAACCAGGAAGGATCTACTTTACCAATGGGTACGCCATCAAATAAAATCAGTCCTTCCTGCGAGTCGTACATGCGTAAGAGTAACTGGCCGATGGTGGATTTCCCTGAACCCGTTCTGCCAACAATGGCGACCTTTTCTCCTTTCTGTATTTCAAGTGAAAAATGGTCAATGGCGTGTATACCCGTGTGCGGGTAGGTGAAATCGACATTTATAAACGAGATGGCGGAATTGATAGCAGGCTTCAGGGGTGCCAGGGGCTCGCGGATGGCCGGTACGGTCTGAAGGAATTCGTTTACCCGTTTCTGTGAGGCCGCAGCGCGTTGTGTCATGCTCGCTGTCCAGCCAATGGCGCTTACCGGGAATGTAAGCATTTGAATATACAATACAAACTCTGCAATGGTACCCACGCTGGCACCCGGAACACGGTTCACTATATCCATGCCACCCGCCATGATGGTGATGAGGGTGCTTAGTCCGATCAGCAGGCCGATGCTGGGAAAATAGATAGCTTCTGTTTTGGCGAGCCCGAGCGCATTTATTTTATATTCCTCACTGTTTGCGGTAAAGAATCCCAGCATTGCTTTCTCCTGTACAAAGGATTTGATGACCCTGATGCCGCTGTATGATTCCTGCGCATTGGTGGTGAGATCACTTAGCAGTGCCTGGATACGCTCACTTTTTTTATTAATAATGGTATTTACAAAATAGATAGTAACAGCGAGTATGGGTAATGGAGATAAAGCGATCAGGGTAAGTTTTGGACTGGCCTGTATCATAAAAAAAATGCTGAGCGCAAGGGCTGCTGCGAGGTTGATAAAATACATCATGGCCGGGCCGGTGTACATTCTTACCCGGCTGATATCTTCGGAAATGCGGCTCATCAGGTCGCCGGTACTATGCGTTTTATAAAAGTTGGTATCCAGTTGCTGGTAATGATTGAATA
>JBDTWP010000422.1:0-5993 GCA_040006615.1 Ferruginibacter sp. | reverse complement strand
GTAACTACGGACACTCTCAAGTTCGCGACTCCCCCCAGTAACTATGCGGCCTACCATTACAGGTGCCTGGTAACTAGTGCGGGTATGCAAGACAGCAGCTTGGCTCAACAGCTTCATTTTAAGAACGAGTGGGTGGGTTCCATCAGCACGCAATGGACGAATTCAGCCAACTGGAGTTGCGGGAAAATGCCGGATCGGTTTACGGATATCATCATCAAAACCGGGGCACTAAGCTACCCTATCATTAGCAGCGATGTGCAATGCCGTAGCATTTACCTGCAAAAAGCCGCAACGGTAACAGTTAACAGTGGCTATACCATCAGGATCAATCAATCGCCTGAATGATTACTAAGGATTTTAGTTTTGGATACGCAGGATAAATATAACCCAATCAATGGAGTCGTAGGATCAACTACATGTAGTTCCAGTTTAAGATTTTTTGATTCCTTATTTTAAAACTCGGGGATGTAACCAGCTTTTTTAACAAATAGGTTTGTTCATTTATGATTTTCCTTCTTAAATAAATATATGAGGTATGAACTTTTACATTAGACATCAAATATTATTAAATACGAGCGAATAAATTTACAAATAAGCCAAAATAAATGTGCGTCATCTTTCACTACCTTATAAGAAAGCCCATTGGAAAGCATTTCGGAGATTGATACGAATCCCTCCCTGTTCAAAAATACCTTTCAACTGCCAATTCGAATCAAAATTTAGCAAAATTAAAGTGTCCTATTCGGTTTACTGGTTTTTATTAATTCCTGAAACGAATAATGTTAGTAGGCTTCAATAAAATAGTATGAGTTTCCCTGCAGTTCTGACCTGCCTTCTATAATTAATGTTAAAATGGTCCGTGTAATCATTTTGCATTTCCGTCTAAAGAATTTTGGTCAAGCCTAGGTTAATACCCCTGGAAATAATTGACAGGAGTTCAAAAAATAGTGCATAATCTTGTGCTTGTGAGAAAGGTCTCATTCCCGGCAAATGTATAGGCGAAGTATGAAGTACATTAATACTAACATAAACTTCATTTAGAAAGGGCTCTAAATGGCTCCTATGCATGAACACCTTGAAACCCACACTGTGGTGATTTTGAAATATTTTCCAAGAATGTCGGAACAGAACAACTTGAATATCTCTAAAAAATCGGATCAAAAAAACTTTTTCAAATGTTATGGAAGTAAACCAAATACAAACAAAGCCCTGCATGTTCTTATGAACTATTCAAATTGTAACAATTATGCTAAAATAAAAGGAGAGTAAATCGAGAGTTCAAAAAATTAATTTGACAAGTCTCAATAAGGTAGCGATTTCCAGAATAGAGTACAATTCCCTGCAGTTCTGAATAAACTTCCACAATTCAGTACGATGAAAGGCTACTTAACCTTAAATCGGTTTTCCATCCCAGTATCTTTACTCAAAATCTTGGTAGCCATAAAAGTCCGGTTCCATGCCTATCAAAGGCATAGATAAAGCATTAACTGAAACAAATTCCAACAAATTTGGATAAATAAATGGTGAGTATTAAGGGAGTTAAAAAATATCGAATCTGGAAACCCAATAGGGTAGGCGGTTTCAGTAAAAGGTTCGAGTCCCAGCCATTCACAAAAATTTTCACAAATTCGCTCAAACGCCTTTAAACACTATGTTTGAAGGCTTTTTTCATTTCCCGCAACCACCAAATTATTCATATTTTTTATCTTAATGAGTGAGTTATGCGCGAGTGTTTTTACCCCGGTCACCTACACTCCCGAATCTTTTGACCCCCTTTACTGTATTGACTTCTTATTTTAAATTAAATTTGTGTGGAAATGTTATTTGTATCCTAAACCTAAATTACAAAACTCACCAGAATGTCACGTACATTTGATTTCCTTTTTTGTCCCAGAAAGCCCAAAGGTTGTAGGACCTCCCCCTGCTACTTCCCCTGACTGCCATTTTACACGCATCCCGTGGGAACCATTCACCCCAACACCGTCCATGGAAATGAAATCGCCACCGTTGTCATCATATTCAAAGTAACGGCCATCTCCAACAAATGGATCGGTAGTTTCGAAATCATCGCTGAAAATCCAATGAGGGTGTTTTTTTTTCTTCCAGTCAGTACGCTCACTTGTGATTGGGCCTTTCAATGTCAGAGCAGGGGTAGACCTGAGTTCTGCGGATGAAGTGATGATCTCAAGCTTTATTTGTTTTGTGCAAGCATTTAAGCTAGCCACTACAATGAGGAAGAGGGTAACCTTCGCTGTTTTAAGAATGCTGCAATTCATAATGACCCTTGTAAATGTTGATCTGTTGTTTTTTTTCAAAATGACCTCCTTTTTTTTGATGAAGTAAGATTTTTTTTTCTGACCCATTTTGGATTTGAATAAATATAACCCGGTGCTCTTCTAAAAATATTTTATGAAAAATTCTTTCAAACTGCCCGCTTATTATGATTCATATTTCTTACACAACTTAACTTCGATAGTAAACTGAATAATTTCTGTTACTCCTAATGTTATATTATTTGGCCAATAAAAAAATCGCAACAACCGCCAGAATCATTCCAATCAATACAATCAAATGAGGAAACACCCCATATATTATAAGCGATAAAACAATTGTAATAACCGGCGCCCCCGCATTGGTTAACGGGCTAACGACAATAGCTTTACCATACCTGAATGCATAGACAAGAAACAATGCCCCGATCGAATTGAGCATTTGAATTGCAGCCGCCATCCAGGGTCCTTTAAAACCCCAGTTTATTCTCTGGGAAAAATCAGTCATTAAAACTGCCATAGGAATTAAGGCAATGCCGGAAACCATCATATAAAAAAATATGCTTTCAGCTTTCATATGTTCGTTAGCCACCTTCATAAAATAAGCCTGTGCCCCCCATAACAAAAAAACGATGAGTGATAACAAAATCCACAGAGAGCCGGATGATTGGCCGTTTTGGGATGGCTGCTAGGAAAGTAATGGGATGGCAATTAATGCCAGGATGATCCCTATCCACGCTATGGTAGAAGCTCTTTCCTTAAGAAGCCAGAAAGAAAGCAGGATTGTGGCCACAGGTGATAATGAAACAAACGGAAAGACAAGATAAGCCGGCCCCGTTTTCAGTGCATGAAATAAAATCAACTGGCCGGCTGCTCCTAAAAAGCCTATAATCAAACCAAACAGTATTGATTTTTTATTCCGGTCAAGCTGCCAGTTTATAATCTTCAGGGATATAATTGAAGGAATTATCATGGTTAATGCCCATACTACATATCCAGGTGTTACCGGAAATCCCGCCTTTTCAGGTGTGGTGCATGATGTGCTCGCCGCTATTGGCTGGTAACGATTTGAGCAAAATGTCTGCACAAACAATTAGTATTCTTACAAGCAAAGAAGTTATTGCACTAAACCAGGACCCATTGGTGTACCAGGCTAGAAAGATTAAAGATTATGGAGAACAGGAAGTGTGGGCAAAGCCACTTATTTCAACAATGAGTGGCAAAGTAGCGGTGGCATTGCTTAATAGAGCAAACCAAAAAGCAGATATTACACTCAATGTAGATTCTGCAGGCATTGAGTCAGCTAAAGGTTATACACTTCGCAACATTTGGGACAAAAAGGATTTTCGGTCTTCAGAAAACAACGAAGTAAGTTTTTCAGTTGCCCCACATGGAATAGTAGTTTTAACCATTAGCGGAACTTCAAAACCTTATAATGTTTTTCAGCATAAATGAGGGCTGTCATTATTGTAATTTCAAAAGAAGTTCGCCGGTATGGTGAATTTTGTTTTTCGATTCCTCCTAAATTTATTCAGCCATAAATTATTGTCAGGTCACTTACGGACTTGTGAAAACGCTGTTTGAGAAGGATCAAAAAACCGGTCGTTTTTTTGATGAATTTATTTTATAACCAGGTTGCTTAATTGTTGATAGCTTCTGTTATTATTCTTGCTAATTTCTGCTGGGCCAATGTGCTCAGATGCACACCATCTGTTGTAAATTCAGGAAAATCCATTTCAAATAAAGAATAGGCATCAACGAAATTAAATCGGTGATTTTTAGAAAGATTTTCAAATGATTTTCGTAATGAACTTAATTTATTTAATGCGCCTTTGTATTTTTCCTCTGCGTTAGCCGCAACGGTAACAGGTGGTGGAGATACGAGTATAATTTTCTTATAAACAATACCGGATTGCTCTATTTTTTGCAAAAGAATGTCCAAGTTTTTGGTTATTTGCGCCGGGTTGCTTTTCAAAATCGTTTTGCAATCATTAGTGCCAAGCATAATAATAATATAATCAAGAGGCATACCGGACACTGCTTTCGAACCTTGTATCAGGTGATTGTTTATGTTCTTTAATTCGTTTAAGCCGGGATCTCCGTTATTATCCAATCCAATGGTGTTGCCACTCTTACACTTGTTGAGGATATTGCTAAAAGGCAATAAATAACGTAGTTGAGTTGGCCAGCCGCCGGGCAATTCTCCGTTGCTGTCACCGATACACAAAATATTAAAAATAGTATCAGGTTTTGAAGTATTGACAGGTAGTAAAGGCAAAACAGTTTTTACTATCTGCTCATGCTTTCCTTCAAAAATGGCAACACTGATATTATTTTTCTTTTTATAATAATGCAGTTTTCTGTCGCCTATATGCATGTTGAAGTCTTTAAGCTGGTAGTTCCTTTTGCTTAAAATTTCTATCATATCATCTGCGCTGACTAATGATTCTTTGTTACCTGGATACAGATCACTAACTATTTTATTGTAAAATTTTAATGTTTGCGAAACAGGTACTGAGCCAAGGTAACCGTCATGGATTCCTGCATAGAGGTACAGGTTTGAGTTTCTAACAGGCGTCAGGGCGTAAAAGGGAGAACGTATTCTGGCTTCTGCAACATTAAGTTGAATGGTATCACCGGTAGTTTTTAAAAGATCTTTTGCGTATTGCTGATTTCTCCCAACACTTTCAAAATACCAGTCTTCCAGGTTGCTGATGCCTACCCATGCGCTGAAGCTTTTGATGGGATAGGTCAGTTTCATGTAGCATAGCATCGTGGCGTGGCCTCCGCCACTAGTACCCACAACGTGTACTTCATTTGGATTGGCTCCGGTTACTTTTATCGCATAATTTATTGCATCTTCTATATCATCAATAACCAGTTTACTTCCACAGGCGTCAGGAGTCCAATTGGGTCCTCTGAAATGCGGATGAATATAATTCCAATCCCTCTCCTTTATGTCCCAACTGATACTGTCAGCTTGTGCATAATCTCCACTCCAGGTATGCAGACTTACAATTAAAGGCCGACCGGGTTTTGAAGACTTGTATAAGATTGAAGGTTGTAGAGTGCTGTCTGCCGAAGATGAAATTTCGATTTTATAGAACCCCGGTGGCCAGTTCTTACTCTGTTCATCATCCCAGTTTACTTGTCCGAAAGAAAAGTTTGGCAAAATAAAAAGTGTAAAATATAAAAACAGAGATTTCATATAGTGGTAAACTGCGTGCTAAAAGTTGGATTACTTATTTAACATTCTGGAAACTAATTTTTTTCATGACCATATTTGAAAACTAAAGATGAAAAAACTTCTTTATGAAATAAGATAAAATTAAAAATAACGAAAAAAAATAAATTAAATAATATAAAATAAATATAAATTTATCTTTTGAAAGATAAAGAAAGATTTTATAGATAGCTGATGAAAGCTTCCGGGTTCCTATTTCAGGGAAAGTAAATAAAGGCCTTCTCAATTTTTTTTCAGTTGCAGATACCGGCTATTGAAAAATTTATAGCAAAAATAAAAAACTGATATCAATGTTTATTTCACTTAATAATTATAAAAAGAACACAGACTATGACCAGATACTTATTTCTAATGGCCTTCAGCCTTTCTCTTATATGCCCCGTTATGTTGTTCTCACAAATTAAGCCGGGCATTGTTGTAGTGAGGCCTAAAGAAATAGACGATGTATTAAATAACCCCGGCATAGGCTTCACAACATT
>JBDTWP010000421.1:0-6009 GCA_040006615.1 Ferruginibacter sp. | reverse complement strand
ATATCAGGCCTTAATGCGCTGAAAGTTGATGAACTTACAAAAGCAGAAATCGAAGGAAGGAAACAGGCTTTTATTTATGAGAATTTTTTTCGGGACCAGGTTCCTGGTTATGGGAACGCTAAGATCATCGGGTTATCGCAGCAGGTTGGGGTACGGGAAACAAGGAGGGTTTATGGAGAACACAGGCTCACCAAACAGGATTGCCTTGCCGGTGAAATACCTGATTCATCCGTATTTCTTTGCGGCGCTCCCATTGAAGATCATCGGAAAGGAAATGATAATGAGGATGAGACATACTGGGAATATATTCCCGGCGCCGGCATCTATGGTGTGCCGTACGGAACGATTGTTCCTGCACAAAGCAGCATGACCTGGGTCGCAGGCCGCTGTTTTTCGGCTACACATGATGCCCATGCTTCCTGCAGGTCCATGGCGCAAACTATGAGCATGGGCCAGGCTGCCGGTCTTGCTGCTGTCCAGTCACTGAAAAAGGATTGTGACGCAAGAGAAATTGATATTAATTTATTAAGGGACGAACTCATTAACATCGGACAAATACTGTGCGTGCCGGATAAGGTGGCAGATACTTCAAGAAACGGCTGGAAAAACAATTTTTAGTAATAAACTTAGGTAATAATGCTCGTTATGCCATTTGTAAGAACAGTGCTTGGAGATATTTCACCACAGCAAATGGGGCTCACTTATTCGCATGAACACGTGGTAATAGAAGAAAGTTTTCCAACAGTTGCCAATAAGGATTTTGTTTTAAATGATACAGTTAAAATTAGCCGGGAGCTTATTGAATTTTATACCAATGGAGGAAGAACCCTGGTGGACACGATGCCCGCCAACTGTGGGCGCAATGTTTTAAAACTTGCAGAAGTTTCTAAGCTCAGCAATGTGCATATTATTGCCCCCACAGGCATTCATCTTGAAATATATTATCCGCCTGGTCACTGGCGCTATCACTTATCAGAAGATGAACTGACCTGGTTATTCATAAAAGATGTCATGGAAGGGATTGATGAGTATGATTATGGTTGCCCGGTTGTTAAGCGAACTGCCTTCAAGGCCGGCCTCATCAAACTGGCGACCGGGGATGAACCCATAACACCACACCAGGAAAAAATATTTCATGCAGTAGTGAATACACACAGGCACACCGGTGCACCCATCCTTACCCATACAAACGGTGGGAAACATGCCATAGCCCAGGCAGATCTTTTTTATAAGTTGGGTGCTGATCTCCGGCATGTGGTTTTGTCCCATGTTGACAAATGCAAGGACCTTGCTTATCATAGGGACCTGATGCAAACAGGCGTATATGTTGAATACGACAGTCATTTCCGTTCCAAACCCGGCGAAGAAAATTTTACCTGCAAACTTTTGGAACTACTGCTCCCGGACTTTTCAAATCGAATTGTACTGGGAATGGATATGGCGAGAAACACCTACTGGAATTCATATGGTGGCAAACCCGGTTTAAGTTTTCTGTTGACTACATTTAAAAATGATCTGGAGAAAATGGGTTTGGTCAAATATTATAATCAAATATTTTTAAGTAACCCCCAACAATTATATCATTTTAATAAATAAAAACAAAAAAAGAACATGCAACAAATCCCCATTCGTACAACTGTAGTAGGTAGCTATCCATTTCCCGGATGGCTGGAGTTTGCTTCCCAAAACCTCGCTAAGTTTGGCAAAGCCGATATTGAAGAAATGATAGAAGATGCGGTGATTGTTGCCATTCACGACCAGGTTACGGCAGGTCTTGACACAATTACCGACGGCGAACAAACCCGCTTGGATTTTAATTTGTCTTTTTATGGTTATATAAAGGGAATTGAGAATAATGAAACTGAAACAAGAAAGTTTGGCCCCGCAGCACATGACCAGCGGGGAAAAAATGATATTGTTGGAGATTTGGTTGCTCCCGACGGTTTGGGTACAGTGACAGAATTTTTACGGTTAAAAAAATTGGCACCGGCAGGCCCCACGCTGAAGGCAAGCGTGCCTGGGCCTTATACATTAAGCGGAAGGTTGTTGCCGAATCATCAATACAAGGATCGGTATGCGGTTACAGAAGCATTATTGCCAATAATAAGTAAAGAATTGGAAGCCCTGGTAGCAGCGGGATGCAAAGAGATAACTGTTGATGAACCTTCAATGAGCTGTTATGCATACAAGGAGGATACCAAACGCTTTGTTGATATTTTTAACCGTACTGTAAAACCAATTGTGGGCAAATGCAATTTAAGTACGCATTTATGTTTTGGAAATTTTAAAGGAAGACCGGTGGGTTACAGGAGCATTAAACCGATGCTTCCTGATTTTTTGGATTTGAATGTGAATGAAATTCATATTGAAATGGCGAACCGTGAATTTGCTGAGATAGAATTATTACAGCAATTTGCAGAAAAAATGCATGTGGCAGTTGGGATCATTGATGTGAAAAATTATTATATCGAAACAGTGGATGACGTTGTAGAAAGAATAAACCGTTGTTTAAAATATATCCCGGCAGAAAAATTATCAGTGGCGCCGGATTGCGGGTTGAGCCAGACTGCAAGGTGGGCTTCCAGGCAAAAACTGATCAACATGGTAAAGGGTGCAAAAAAAGTACGGGAAAGTTTATGAGCTTGATACCGGCAATATTGAAAGACGAAGCATTGATCGCAGAAATGGATTCCATGATGAGTGATGAAGAACATTTTTATCTTTGGTGGCTGGGGCAAAGCGGGTTTTTACTGCAATGGAAAGGAAAAAGAATTTTAATTGACCCTTATCTTTCAGATTCTCTGACAAAGAAATATGCTGCAACTGAAAAGCCCCATACAAGAATGAGTGAGCTGGTGGTAAAGCCGGAATTGCTGAAAAATATATCGATTGTGACATCCAGCCATAACCATACCGACCATTTGGACGCGGAAACATTGATGCCGGTTCTTGAAAATAATCCCGGTATAAAATTTATCATTCCTGAAGCAAACAGGGATTTTGTTGCAGAAAGATTGAAATCCGGAAGAGATTTTCCATTTGGTCTTATTGATGGCCGGTCTGTAACCTTTGATGGATTTACATTTCATGGTATTCCGGCAAAACACAATGAAATGGACAGGGATGAAAATGGTAATTGTAAATATATGGGTTATGTCATTGAATTTGGATACTATTCAATTTATCACAGTGGCGATACCTTGTGGTTTGATGGAATGGTTGATATTCTTAAGCCGTTTGAGCTATACCTGGCATTGCTTCCCATCAATGGCGACGACCCGGCCAGGAAAGTGGCCGGAAACCTAAGTTGCAGCGAAGCCGCTGAATTGGGAAAGGCAATCAATGCAAAATGGGTAATTCCATGTCATTACGATATGTTTACCTTTAATACGGCGGACGTAAATGATTTCAGGAATGAATCAGAAAAACGAGGCCAGCCGTACAAAATTCTGAAGGGAGGGGAAAGATTCGATAGCTAAAAATAAATTTATAGGAATAGTGTTATGTTAAGAATAAAATGAATCAAAATGACTATAATAATTAAGAGATAAACACTGTATTAATTAATAATTCGTGTAATTCGTGCCTTAAAATTCGTGTCATTCGTGCCTTAAAATTCGTGTTATTAAAAAAAAAATCATGCCTGATACTACAAAAGTTAATATCAATTCAAACGGAAAAGCACAAAACACCTTTGATGCCATTGTAATTGGAAGCGGTATCAGCGGAGGCTGGGCCGCAAAAGAGTTATGTGAAAAGGGAATGAAAACACTCGTGTTGGAAAGAGGAAGAAATGTGGAGCATAATAAAGATTACCCAACCGCCAATTTATCGCCCTGGGAATTAAGGCACAGGGGAAGGATAACTGCAGGGTATAAAAATGAAAATCCATTAATAACTAAGACTGCAGGTTTTGGAGAAGACAACGCACATTTTTTTATTAAAGATAGCGATCACCCATATGTGCAGGAAAAGCCATTCGACTGGATACGTGGCTACCAGGTAGGAGGTAAGTCGCTCACCTGGGGAAGGGCATGCGCCAGGTGGAGCGCATTTGATTTTACAGCGCCGGAAAGATATGGCTATGGTTATCCCTGGCCCATTGATTACAATAAGATCGCATCCTGGTATAGCCATGTCGAAAAATTTATTGGCGTTTGTGGCAGTAAAGAAGGAATTCCCTCCATGCCCGACGGGGAATTTTTACCAGCCTATGAATTGAACGCGGTTGAATTGCACATGCAAAAAGTATTGAAGGAAAAATTCAACAGGCATTATGTATCAGGCAGGTGGGCGCATATTTCTGAGCCGCAGCAAATTCATCTTGACCAGGGAAGGGGCCAATGTCTTAACAGGAATCTTTGTATGCGTGGATGCCCACTGGGGGGTTATTTTAGTTCGGTATCCAGTACCTTGCCCTGGGCAAAAAAAACCGGTAATCTTACCGTCAGACCTTTCTCGGTTGTTCATTCAATCATATATGACGAAAAATTGGGAAAGGCTTCCGGCGTGAGAGTGATTGATACCAATACAAAAGAAGTAACGGAATTCTTTGCAAAAATAATATTTGCAAATGCATCCGCTTTAAACACCAATTTGATATTATTGAATTCTGTTTCCAATCGTTTTCCCTATGGCCTGGGCAACGATAGTGGCGTCCTGGGAAAATATATTTGTTTTCAGAATTACAGGGGCTTTATGAACGGCGACGTGGATGGATTTGAAGACAAGTATTACAAAGTGTCAAAGCCCGTGGAATGCATCATTGCAAACTTCAGGAATGTGGAAAAAAGAGATGCTGATTTTTTTGGAGGATATACGATCTATTCAGGAGCCTCCCGGAAAATGCTGAGTGATAAGGGATTGGAAAACACGATTGGAGCGGCCTATAAAGATGCTTTGTGCGAACCCGGCGCCTGGGGAGTTTATATGTATATGCAGGGCGAAACCATTGCCAAAGAAACCAATCATGTACGATTAAGCCCCGATAAAAAAGACCAGTGGGGAATTCCATTATTGGTTACCTCGGTTGACTACGACGCGAATGACGAAAAAATGGTAAAGGATTTTTTAGAGCAGGGACAGCTGATGATGGAAGCTGCCGGGGTAAAAAATATATGGACCAATGACAGCCACCAGCCGCCCGGCCTTGATATTCATGAAATGGGCGGTGTACGCATGGGGAAGGATCCTAAAACCTCCATGTTGAATGAATGGAACCAGTTGCACGCTTGTAAAAATGTATTTGTAACTGATGGCGCCTGTATGACAAGCACCGGCAACCAAAGTCCTTCTATTTTGTATATGGCATTTACAGCAAGGGCAGTTAATTTTGCAGTGGAGGAAATGAAGAAGAACAATTTGTGAATGGTGAAAGGTCGATAAACAATTGTTAATGGGGAAGGATTTGAAAGTGGATGAATTAATAACAATTGTCAGTATTTTCGCCATTTACCATAAAAAAAATCTTTATGAATAATAAGTAACTCCAAAGTTTTCACTATTCACCATTCACAAAAAAACCACATGCGCAATAAATTCCTATCCCCTGATCCACTTTGGCAAAATAATGGTCTTGCAAGCCTCCGCATTATTACCGGTTTGCTGATGACCTACCATGGCTGGGAAGTTTTTGACAGCCATCAAATGGGGGAGTACATGAAATGGGATGTGATTAAAACACTTCCTTCACCGGAATTTATGGTTTACCTGGGTAAAGGCCTGGAATTCGTTTCTGGGTTGTTGCTGGTGTTTGGATTATTTACCCGCCCTGCAGCCCTGTTCATGGCCATCGATATGTTGTTCATTTGCTTTAAAGTAGGTAATGGAAAATTTTATTACGAAGATCAGCACCCGTTTTTATTTGCCATGATCGCAATGGTCTTCGTTTTCACCGGCCCGGTAAAATGGAGTATCGACCAATTGATACATAAACCAAGGAATACCTATCATTCTTATTAAGGCAATTATTCTTTGGCGGGCAATGAAAATCTTTAATCAAAAATACTT
>JBDTWP010000420.1:0-6060 GCA_040006615.1 Ferruginibacter sp. | reverse complement strand
GTTAAAGAGGTATAGCAGGTATAGCAGGTATAGCAGGTATAGCAGGTATATGAGGCAAACCTGGTATACCTGGTATTTTCACAGGGCTTCACCCTGTGCTATTGTATTTCGCCCTTACAGGGCTGCTTTGCGGGTGGGATCATGGTCTGCGGGAGATTTTCAAACAGGATGTGGGTGGCGGGTGTTTATTGGTGCTATTAATCGACCGGGAGGGTGGAAAGATTCAAAACATTGTTAAAGAGTTTATTAATTTACCGGTCTTCCGCTTACATATTTATTTCCCATTATATAAAAACGATAGGGCAATAATGCGTCAGGTCCTGCATAGTCCACTCCTATCCGTTTACTGCTTCCTATAAGTTCTTCTGCTATCGCATAGTCATCCGAGGCAATGAATATAATATCCCCCAGTAAATTTATGCCTGAATGTATTTTGCAAATACCCAGCGATTTGCCAACATTACCAGGACCTTTTGTTAAGGTACTATCGGGTTTTTTCTTACCTGTTCTTGTCAGCATGATTTCAATACCTTGCAGGGGTTCTATTGCTCTTATCAAAACAGCATCCGGAATTTCTTTTTCATTGGTGACAATATTTACCATTTGATGGATACCATAACAGGTATAAACATAAGCGGTGGCGGCCTGCGCATACATATGCTCGTTACGGGCTGTACGTTTTCCCGACCATGCATGAGACGCTCTGTCGGAAAGCCCATTGTAGGCTTCTGTTTCCACGATCCTCCCACTTGTTATGACACCACCCAAGTTTGTAAAAATAATTTTCCCCAATAACTCCTTTGCAATTTGGAGGACATTTTTCCGGTTATAAAATTCAATCGTTAATTTATTCAACTTAATTGTATTTTTAAGTGCAAAAATAGTTGTTTACGGTTTTCTGTTTTCTGTTTTCTGTTCATTGTTCATGGATGGTGCTTATTATAAACGATAAAACCATCAATGAACCACGAACAATTAACCAAACGCCATGTTAAAAGATATTATCATTGCCATTCAGTCGTATTACCAGGCACACCAGTTTATCGTGAAGCATCGTTTGTGGAAATGGATCTTGTTACCGGGGATTATTTATGCCTTATTATTTTGTGCTGGAATTTATTTATTCTGGATCAGCAGTGGTAATGCTATTGACTACCTTTTATCCGTTACGGGTTTAAAAAAATGGATGTATACCATGGAAGAAAGCTGGTTAAATTTTTTGTTCATATTTGGCCAGATCATTCTTCAACTGGTGTTGATCCTTTTTTACTTTTCATTATTTAAGTTTCTTTTCCTGATTATTGGCTCGCCGCTTTTTGCCTACCTGAGCGAAAAGACGGCGGCAATTATGGAGGACAAAGAATTTCCTTTCAGTTTTAACCAGTTATTGAATGATATTGGCAGGGGCATCCGATTAGCTTTACGCAATGCCCTGTGGCAAACAGTTTACACTGTATCAATTTTAATTATAACCTTTATTCCTTTTGTTGGCTGGTTTACACCCTTATTCGCATTGCTGGTAGAGTGTTATTACCTGGGATTTTCCATGCTCGATTATAGCTGCGAAAGAAATAAATTATCCCCATCACAAAGTGTCACTTTAATCAGTGAGCATAAAGGGCTGGCTATTGGAAACGGCATTGTGTTTTACCTGATGCACTGGGTGGTGATTGCAGGATGGGTACTCGCACCAAGCTATGCAGTGGTAGCCGCTACCATCAGTATGTATAAAGTGAGGCAGTCTTGATACCCAAACCGTAAACTCTAAACCGTAAACCTTCTTATGAGCAAGCTCTATTTAGTTCCCTCGGTTTTGGATGAGTTGGCTACTCATACGATACCATCTTATATCGTTGAGGCAGTGAAAGATTGCCAGGTAATTTTCGCGGAGAATGAACGAACAGCAAGGCGTTTTCTAAAAAGTATCTGCAAAGAAATAGTCATTGATGATTATGAATGGTTTACTATTCACAAGGCTGAGAAGCAACAAGAGAATAGCTTCCGGCAGAAGATACATGAAAATAAAAATATAGCTATCATTAGTGAAGCCGGCTGCCCTGGAATTGCTGATCCGGGGCAACTACTGGTTGAACTGGCTCAGCAAATGAATGTAATGGTGAAACCATTGGTGGGTCCGAGTTCTGTTTTACTGGCTTTAATGGCCAGTGGAATGAACGGGCAGCAGTTTGAGTTTTTGGGATACCTGCCAATAGATAATAATGAGCGGGTGAAAGCAGTGAAAGAACTGGAACTCAATTCGCAGAAAAAACACAGCACCCAAATTTTTATAGAAACTCCATACAGAAATAATCAATTGGTAGAAACTCTATTAAAGACCTGTAAACCCGCTACCAAAATTTGTATAGCCGCTGAACTAACGGGTATTAACGAATGGGTTAAAACTAAAACAGTAGCTGACTGGAAAAAAGAAAAAACCGACCTTCACAAGAGGCCGGCCATATTTTTATTGCAGGCGGAATAGGATGATGTTGATGGTTGGCCGGATTTTACCGGTCAATAATTTTGGTACTGATAATTTTATCCACAACAAACACACTATACCCTCTCCATGGAATCGTGCCTTTATATTCTTTATAATGCAAATCAAAATAATTCCCACTATTATTCATTAATATATTGGCGATGCTGTCATTGGTAACTGAAAATTCAAATTCATAAGACTGAACACTTCCAATTGCCTTTGAACGAAGTCCGGACTGTATCAGTTTTCCCTCGTAGGTTTTAAAAATATTGCCCTTTTTTACGAGATAATTCAATTCCCCGGATTTTACCCCTTCCCCAAATACATAAAAATAATTCCACCAAAAAATGAGTCCGCCAATTAATAATAGTATTATTAATAACCAGCCCAGGAATTTTCTAAATCCATTCTTTTTTTTAGGTGGTGAGTTAAGAAATTTATTTTCCAGCATATGATTTTATTTGCAAGTTAATTATAATCCGTACTTATCTACCAAATAAATAAGGGATGCCATTTTTTTCATTCCAAACATTACAGCCCGTTTGGCGTGTTTGGGTTGTATTCCGGTAGACTTCAACACGCTCAATACTTCAATAGCATGCACACAACCTGCGCCGTAATCCGGAGCACCCTCCGCCAGGTGCCAACTGTCCGGGTGTCCTCCAACAGTCATTATATCACCGGGAAATTCACTGCCCATTATTTCACTCACAAGGTTATAAGACAGGATATCGGGCAGCAATGTACTTTCCATTGATCAATACTTCATCCGCAATTTTTTTGATAGCGATAGAGTCGTCTTTTTGGGCAACCGACCCTAATGAAAATAAACAAATGCAAAGGACCCGGGCAATTTTTTGTATCATTAATTATTTTTAGGTTAACAAACTTACCAATTTAAATGTAATACATGAATGGAAGCTGCCGTGAATAATTAATCGGTAAATTGCAGCAGATTTCAGAAGTTGTAAAAAAAATTATTATAAAATATGAATATTGCGATTGTTTGTTACCCTACATTTGGCGGTAGTGGTGTGTTAGCAACAGAATTGGGAAAGGCGTTGGCTGACAAGGGACATAATGTACATTTCATTACTTACCAGCAACCTGTCAGGTTGAGTCATTTTCATACGAATATATTTTATCATGAAGTAAGGGTTCCCACTTATCCCCTATTTGATTATCCGCCTTACGAAACCGCTTTGTCGAGTATGATGGTGGATGTAATTAATAATCACCGCATCCAGCTATTACATGTACATTATGCAATACCACATGCTTCTGCGGCTTATATGGCGAAACAAATTTTAGCTAAAGAAGGTAAACAAATTCCTGTAATTACGACTTTGCATGGTACAGATATAACGCTTGTGGGCAGGGATAAAACTTACCGCCCCGTAGTAACTTTTTCCATGAATGAAAGTGATATCCTAACAGCTGTTTCTGAGAATCTGAAAGAAGAAACCTATAAAAACTTTGACATCGAAAAAGATATAGAGGTTATTTACAACTTTGTAGATGTAAAGCGTTTCAACAAAAAGCCTGTGGATGCTTTTAAAAAGTTAATTGCCCCTAATGGTGAAAAAATAATTGTGCACGCCAGCAATTTCCGCAAGGTTAAAAGAGTAGATGATGTAGTAAAGGCTTTTTTACTGATCAATGAAAAAATGCCGTCCAAGCTATTATTATTGGGTGACGGGCCGGAAAGATCGCCAATTGAGGCTGCGGCAAGGGATAGCAATGCATATGACGCAATAAAATTTTTAGGTAAGCAGGAGCAAATGGAAGATATATTGCCGATAGCAGATTTGTTTTTATTGACCAGTGAATATGAAAGCTTTGGATTAGCGGCGTTGGAAGCGCTGGCTGCGGAAGTACCGGTAATATCGACGAATGCAGGCGGGTTGCCCGAAATAATAATCAATGGTAATTGTGGCTTTATGAGTAATGTAGGCGATGTGGAAGATATGAGCAAAAATGCGCTTCACATTTTACAGGATAAAGTTACCCATGACCGGTTTAAGGCAAATGCCCTGGCGCAGGCTAAGAGATTTGACATTGAAAGCATCGTTCCCCAATACGAAAAATTATATCAACGATTAATCTGATAATCAACGGCGTCTTAACCAGCTTTCGGGATTCAGATTGCTTTTTTCATTGCTTATGATAAGGTCGATTGAACCTATTCCTTCATCATTGGGAGCCACCCTTCCTAAAACCTGGCCAGTATGAATGCTTTGCCCGCGTGCCAGGTTAACACCCGATAAATTGCTATAGGTTGTAAAATAAGCTCCGTGTTTGAGAATCACGACCTGCATATTTTCTATGATGGTTACTGAGGATACTTCTCCATCAAACAAAGCCTTTACCGGGGTACCGATATCGCTTCCAATGGTTATCCCGGGATTATCGATTATAACTCCAATATCCAGTTTTTGTTTGCCAAAGCGCATGATCATATATCCTTTTTCGACCGGCCATGGTAAAGAATGTTGGTTACTAATAAAATTTGCATTTAATTTCACATCAGCATCGCTTCCCAATAATACGCTGGGCTCAGTTATACTTTTGGTGGGCCTGGAATTTACAGATCTTGTTACGGGATTGGCAACCGGCCTGTTTTCAGCTATACTTTTTTTATCTTCGGCGTCATGCTTTATTTTGTCTTCCTTTGCCTTAGCGAATGCCTCCTTCCTCGCAATATCCTGCGCCCTCTTGATAGCCGCTGCAATAGCATTACTTACTTTCTGCATTTGCTTTTTCTTGGCCAAAATCTGGTTATTCAGTTCTTTGCCTTGTGCTTTTAACTTTGCAACCAGTTGGTTTTTTTCCTCCTGCTGTGATTCCAGCACGGACAATTCCTTACTTTGTGTTTGCAGCACAGAGCTTTTCTTTTTCTTATTGCCACTTAGTTCATCGATACGCTCTTTTAAGAGCACCTGGGTACGCAGGATATTTTCTCCCTGCATTTCCCGGTAATTGCGGTAACTTTTTAAATAGGTAATACGTTTTATCGCGTCATTAAAACTGGATGCGGAAAAGATAAAATTCAGAAAATCGGAATTACTACGGTTTTTATATGCATACACCATACTTTTTGCATACTCCAGCTTAAGTGTATCCAGTAAAACCTGGAGTTTATTTACATCTCTTTGAGATTTAAAAATGTTATTATCGAGCAAATTGATGTCTTTGCTGATGTTCTCAATCACATTTCCCTGGAGATTCAGTTTGCGGTTAAGGAGTGCGAGCTGGCCCAGACTTTCTTTGGTGGTGCGCTTATTTTTGTCCAATAGCTCCTGGGTTTCTTCAATTTCTCTTTTCAATTGCTGACGCTGCTTTTCCAACTCCTGCTGGCCGGGTGACTGAGCACATACGGGGGCTATAAAAATAAAAGATATCAGTAATGCAAAAACGATTTTAATCATGTGCTGATTTTACTGGAGTAACAAAAATACAATAGTTTTCGGTTTAGGGTTTTCGGTTTTCCGTTTAGGGTATACTGTTTACAGTTTACTGTTTACTGTTTACTGTTTGCTGTTTACTGTTTACTGTTTACTGTTTGCTGTTTGCTGTTT
>JBDTWP010000419.1:0-6104 GCA_040006615.1 Ferruginibacter sp. | reverse complement strand
TCCCGTAGGAACAATATGTGGGTAGAAAGAAATTGATCATTATTCAGGCTGTCCCATAGGGACAATATGTGGGTAGAAAACAATGAGAATGAGTCAGGCTGTCCCGTAGGAACAATATGTGGGTAGAAAACAATGAGAATGCGTCAGGCTGTCCCGTAGGGACAATATGTGGGTAGCATGTGGGTAGAAAGAAAATGATCATTATTCAGACTGTCCCGTAGGGACAATATGTGGGCTTTTGAAATCAAAGCAATAATCATAAACAATTAAAAAGCCATTCCTGCCCATTCGTGCATTCGTGGCAACAAAATTAATAAGTATGGCAAATGCAAAAATATTATTAGATAGCCTCCCCACCCTCCATGATTTTCACATACGAAAAAATAGTGTTTTCATTTTAAATTCATTTCAAAAAATTGCTCAGCACATATGAAAAGTAAATTAACACTATTGGTTGCACTGGTTCCGTTGATTATAAGTTTTAGTATTAATAACCTCTTCCGGAAGGCAGTAACCTCAAAAGAAAACTATTTGTTTGATTCGATTTCTCCCGTTGAAAAAGATAAATTGAAGAGGACAATTCCAAACGATACCCTGGAACCAGGAGGCTGGAAGGTAATCGGACCGGGAGGCGGTGGAGGTGTATTGTTGCCAACGATCAGCCCATTCGATGAAAACTTTGTTCTCACACATTGCGACATGACCGGTGCCTATATTTCTTATAACGGGGGGACAGACTGGCGCATGTTTAATCTCTGGACTGTACCGGTTGATTTTGAATTCGATCCTGTAAATCCAAATACATTGTATACTGCAACCCGCGGGTACAGGTATAGTGAAGACAGGGGTTCAGGCTTAAGTATCCTTTACCGGTCAGAAGATAAGGGAAAACACTGGCGGATTATTTATCCGGATGTGAGCAAAGCAAAAATAACCGGTAAGCTGCAGGGTACTGACTGGCTCCCCTCAGAAATTATAGAAGGCGCTTTCGATGGCTCAATTGAAAAAGTGGAAGTTGACCCCTCCAATAACAAAAGAATTTATCTGGGTTTGTCCCCGCTCCAATCATACATGGGCTCCAATAACAAAAATAAAGTTGCTGATACAGCCATGCTTATCGTTTCATCCAATTATGGCGAAAGTTGGAAACTGCTGGCAAAAATTCCGGGAAAGACTGTCAAAGCTATTTTCCCTGGTAGTGAAGGCGGACAAATTGGAGAAGTCATTATTTTTACGGAAAGCGCTTGTTTACGGATCAATGAAAATACAGGCAAAATAACTGAACTACCCTTACCGGTAAAAAATATTATCGTTGTAGAGGGCGGTAAAAAAATGTTCTATATCCAGTCAGTTTTTAAATCTGAAAACGGGGAAATAAAAGGGGGCATGTTTGTAAGTAAAGACCGAGGGGCTAACTGGGCTCAGATAAACAATGGCCTGTTTAATAACCTTGCCGGCAAGCGGGTCCCGCGCTTCCAGCAGGCACTGGCGGTATGTGAAACAAAACCGGAGACGGTTTATATCTCTACCATTAATCCGCAGCTCAATAAAAAAGGCGGTACGGATGATATCTATTGCATATTTAAAACAATCAATGGAGGAACCAGTTGGGAGCCGGTCCTGCTTTCTTCCACTCCCGGCGGATATATAACAAAAAACTTCAAAGGTTCCTGGATGGAGCGCAGTTACGACCCGGGTTGGGGAGGAAATCCCATTGATCTTGGAGTTGCACCCGGCAACCCCAATGTTTGTTTTGCGGGTGACAACGGCCGGGGCTACAAAACCACCGATGGTGGAAAAACATGGCATCAGGTTTACAGTCACAACATGCCAGACGGCTCATATGCAACGGGCGGGCTTGACGTAACTACCTGCTATGGCGTTCATTTTGATCCATTCGACAAAAATCATTTTTTTATTTGTTATACAGATATGGGACTTTTTCATACATTTAATGGTGGTGCATCCTGGACTCAAGCCATTACCAATATACCACGTGACTGGCAAAACACCTGCTACGAAATCGAATTCGATCCGGCAATAAAAGGTAGGGTATGGTCAGTTTGGGCCAATGCCCATGATCTCCCCCGGGATAAAATGTTTGGTCGCCAGGGCTTTGACCATTTTGCAGGAGGTGTGGCAGTTTCAGGTGATAATGGACGAACCTGGAACAAAACTAATTCGGGCCTCCCCGAGAACTCAATTTGTACTAATATTTTACTCGATTCCTCAACGCCGGTCAACTCAAGAACCCTTTATGTAAGTGTATTCGATAAGGGTGTCTATAAATCAACCGATGGAGGCAAAAACTGGATAAAGAAAAATAGTGGCCTGGGCGAAAACCTCTTTGCATGGCAGCTTCGCCAAAATAAACATGGCCGGTTATTCGTATTATGCTCAAGGGGACAACTCAATGGAAAAATTGTGGACGGGGCAGTATATTTTAGTGATAATAATGCTGAATCCTGGAAAAAACTTACACTACCCGAAGGCGTTAACGGTCCCCATGATCTTTTGTTGGACCCGGTAAATCCAGGCATAATGTATATAAGTTGCTGGCCCCATACAAAGGCGGGAAAAGATGTGGGTGGCGGAGTAATAAGAACAACGGATGGAGGCCTGGAATGGAAACAGGTTTTTGATGAAAGTATACGAGTAAATTCAGCAGGGATGGATCCGAAGCAACCCGAAAAAATATTCATCAATACATTTCAGAACGCAGCTTATACCAGCGGTGACTATGGTGACACCTGGAAGAGGATAACAGGCTACCGGTTTAAGTGGGGACAACGTGCGATCCCGGACATAAATAATCCTGGCATGATTTACCTGACAACCTATGGTGGCAGCGTATTTTACGGCCCTGCCGAAGGAATACCCAATGCTTTTGAGGATATCGAAAATATGCCCGCGGGATGGTGGTAATTCACTCTCCGCGATGGTTTCGCTCTGCGAACAACTATAATAAGAGAAACAAAAACTTTTTTTAATCAGCTTCCAAAATAAATTTATTATCATGAGCAATCCGGCTAACATATTTTCTCCGCCCCGGTTCCTGTCTCCACGAACCACAATAAGAAAATTTGCCGCCAATACTGGTTTCCCGCCGTGGTTCGTGTCTCCACGAACCATAATAGGAAAATATTCCGCCAAAACTAATTTTGTATTTTTTGCGTGTATCCTATGCTGTTATATGCAAACTTTTGCACAAAATGAAACTATTCCCGGGGAGATCACCACTCCTTATCCTACCATCATCAATCTTGCAGTTGAATGGAAAATTCGTGGAGATGATAATCAAAATGGAATGGTAAGTATTAGATTCCGGGAAAAAGGCAAGAAATCCTGGCAGGAAGGAATGCCATTGCGCAGAATTCCTGCTGATAATAATGAAACCCTTACACCACTGTTGGATTCAGTTCCGGGATACCCCGATTTTAAATGGGCTAATAAACATTCGGGGAGTATTTTTGATCTGAAGCCTAATACAACCTACGAGATCAATCTGCGACTGGAAGATCCTGATGGAGGATCAGCGCAACAAACGGTAGAAACCCGCACCAGGTCCGTGCCCCGCGTAACTTCCACCGCAAGGATCATAGAACTCAGGCCAGGTAATCACGACACCCTCCATACCATTAGCGGGAGCCCCGAAAGCCCGGTAGTTTACCATTGCAGTAAAGGAAAAGCAACCTATAAATTCATAGACCTTCAAAATAAAAAATGGGTATACATTGAAGGGCTTACCGTAAAAAACCCCGTTCACAATGGTTTTGGTATTCGTTTGGATGGCTCAGCCAATTGTATGATCAGCCGCTGTGTCATTCGCGCATCCTATGGCATAGTTGCCTATCTTCCCGGGGCAACCAATTGTTATATAAGCGATAATGTGGTCACAGGTGATTCTTTCTGGTCGGTTGGAACACTGTATGATGATCCCGGAAGAGAAGGCGAAGGAATCCAGATGACTGGTCCGGGCAATGTGATCTGTTATAACAAAGTTACTGGTTTCAGGGATGCCATCTCCCTGATGGAAGATCAGCATGTTGCCAACCAAACCTGCGTTGATATTTATAATAATGATATAAATACAACAACCGATGACGGTATTGAAGCAGATTTTTGTTTTTCCAATTGCCGTGTATTGCGTAATCGTATCACCAATTGTTTTGTAGGGGTAAGTTCTCAACCCTGCCTTGGTGGCCCAAACTATTTTATACGCAATGTGATGTACAATGTGATTCACGTAGCGCTTAAGTTACAGCGGTTCAGCCAGGGGGACGTTGTATTACACAATACGATCGTCAAATTAGGTGCGGGACTCAGCGTAAAATCTCCGATGGATTATGCTTATTTCAGGAACAACCTGGCCATTGGCGGACCAGCCGGTAAGGTTAATTGGGGAGGATGGGGTGCCGGTAAACCTTATGCTTCCGATTTTAAAGCACCAGGTCCCCACAGCAATTTTGATTATGATGCGGTTGGCGTTAGCGGCACACCCTACATTGCGAATATAGGCGACAGATCCTTTGCAGAAGTTGAACCACATGGCATTGAGCGGATTACGATGGAAGAAACATTTCCGGGCATTAAATTTCCTTATTCACCATTTCCAAAATATGCCATCCCTGACCTGCGACCCAAAGCGCGATCCAGAGTGGAAGATGCAGCATTGCTGATTCCAAATATCAATGATCATTTTAAAGGCAAAGCACCTGATTGCGGTGCATATGAAATAGGGCAACAGCCTCCGCATTACGGACCACGTCCATAAAGAAAGCATATTATTCTATTTTAATTTTTCCCAGGCCATACCATCCTTCAGCATCCTTTCCTTCAATAGCCAGTTGTATTTTGGGCTTGCCGCTTAAAGGATCCACGATCCCTGCCTGTACTTCATAATCTCCCGGACTAAAGTTTTTTGGAATAAAAACACTGTTATCATATATATTGTCACCCGGCAGCCATTCACGAATAGCTGCATCCGTTAAGAATGTAATACTGTCCTTATTATTCCTTAGCCTTATGGCCAGGGAAAAATTTTTATAAACAGGAGCCACCCCTTTATTTTCCCACCAGGTTTCGAAAGCCAGCCTGCTGTTTCTCTTTACCGTTTCGGGGCAGGAAAATTTCCTGAGCACAAAGCGATAACCCATTTTCTTCAGCCAGTCATTGACGAGCGGTTCTAATTCCGCAGGTACCGGCGATGATTTTGCATTGAATGAAGAAAGATGCCACTTGAGGGTTTGGTCAAATATGTATTTTGCGTCTTCCTTACTATAGCCTTCCTTATCCTTCCACCTGAAAAGAGTGCCGCAGATTTCCAGGCTGACAGGGGCCTTTTTCCAATTGTCTTTCACACCAAAATTAATAATTGATTGCGGGTAATAATCATACATATGGGTCCAGCCATTTTGTTCTTTGGCCCAGAATCCGAGATCCCCTATACAATCAACCCTCCAGCCGGCAATGGCCTTGCTATTTATATACATATTCGTTTTTTCATCAGTTAATAAGGGGATCAGGGGAGTTTTTTTGAAATAATCTGTATAGGCATCTACCAGCGATTCCCGGGTCTTTTGAGTAAGTAATTCAGCGCCGGCTCCTTCCCCCCATGCTCCCACAATCGAAAGGTCAACGGCCTCCAACGCGGGATGCCCGTCATATCGCTTTCCCAGCTCCTTTATAAAACTGCCAAAATATTCAGCATACCTCGGATCTTCGGCATCTACCAGCCATCCGTTAACTTTATTATTGTATTTCCAGTTCGTACTTTTTCCAACCATTTCCCTGTACCATGCCGGTACATCATTATTTCCGCTTCCGTAGGGTGCAACCCGCAACATCAGGCTCTGCCCCCTTTCTTCGGCGGCTGCTAATGCCTGGTCAATCAGGTCCCAGCGATAATTGGCTTTTTCAGGCTCAAGGTACTTCCAGTAAACCCTCCAATAAGCAATTGAAGTCTGGGGGTGCTGCTTGTTAATTAAATTTCCTGTGAACTGCTGGTAAACAATCGGTTCTCCCTCTGTCCATCCCTGATTCTTATTTAATGTAGTTAGCGTGTCCCCGTTAAATCGCTGAAAGGTTGTAAATCCTATCCCGGG
>JBDTWP010000418.1:0-6115 GCA_040006615.1 Ferruginibacter sp. | reverse complement strand
GTGCATAAAATTCGTGTCATTAATTTAGGTCATTTTACACTTAACATTACACTAGTATATAGAAGCGATTTAGAAGCTGTTTAAAAATGAAATTTCAAACCAGGGGACCATCATTTTTTTTATCATTCATGAATTCATTGGTAAAATGTTCTGTATGTTTTGGCTTTGCAAATTTAATTTCGTTAAATTCTTTTGAATTTCCTTTTGGGATGGATAAAGAATTCCAGTTGTTATCGCAAACCATTTTCGCTATGAAAACGATCTGCCCGATATGATAAGGATAATGAGCCAGTTGGCGGTTGACTGCTTCCATAACACTGTGGCCCATATTTCGTATAAAAATTTCTTTCTCCAGGTCTGGTGCAGTTAACCGATCAATAGCATGAAACAAACATTTCCAGCCTTCGTACCATTTGGCCATTAGTTCTTCTTTGTTTAGTATGTCATTGTCAAATTCTGCGTCCCTGTTGCGCCAATCTTTTTCCCCGTCGCTTGTTAAAAGATCAGTCCAGCGGGAAAGCATATTTCCCCAAAGATGTTTTACAATGGTCGCAATACTGTTGCTCTCCGGGTTATACTGCCAGAAAAGTTTTTCTTCCGGCACTTGTGCCATGGCTTTTTCGCCCAGCATTTTATAATAATCAAATTGTTTTTTTACACTGCCTAAGTAATCGTTTGTCATTGGAACAGGTGCTGGTTAATAAAAAAGTGTTTATTTTTTTACCAAATGTTTTAACGCCATGATAAAACCCAAATGAAGTCCTTCGTGAAATATCACATAAGCAATGGCGTCATCAATTGTTGAAATTTCTATGCCGTACCGGTTGGTCCAGGGTGTATAATTTGCAAATAAGGCATTTTGGTAGTCACTTTCAAACTGGCCAATGGCAGATAGGGCCAGCTGTTTAATAAGTTCCAGTTCATTATGGTCAACCATCGCCCCGGGTTTTGTTCCTGATTTATACCGTTCATAAAATTTTTCGTCAATAGATAATGGTAAACCCGCACACAAATAACAGAGGACCTGCTGACTCGCAACAAGGTGTCCCAGGTTCCAGGCAATATTGTTGTTATACCCCGGAGGAATTTCATTTACCTGGTCAATTGTTAAATCACTGGTAAATTCAAGCAAGGATTTCCTGGTCTTTTTTAGGATTTCAAATTGTTTATTCATTTTATAAAGCTACATAATTTTGACATTTGAAGAACTAGTGTAAAAAGAAGGGAGTATCTATGAATTATGTGGTTAAAGCCTGATGCCTGATTTAATGAGGTCTGATCTTTTTCAACCCGCTATTTTATTTTGATTTATTTTTTGAACTTTGATTATTTTATTTTCTCCCACCAACTCTTAAAGCCACTGAGATCCTTGAGATTTACTGTTTCACCGATCATGGGTGTAACGATGGGTTGATTTTTAATCTTACTGAATGCTGAGACCTGTATGATCGGATCATCCCAGGCATGATTGGCCAACGAGAATTTGCCCCAGTGAACAGGCATCAACTGTCTTGCTTTTAAATCATTCGCTGCCTTGATAATTTCTTCCGGCATCATGTGGATATATTTCCATTTTTTGTCGTACTGCCCGCATTCCAGGATTGCGAGGTCGAAGGGTCCATATTTTTGGCCAATCGCCTTAAAATGTGTATCATAGCCGCTATCGCCCCCAATGTATATTTTCATGGAGGGCGTTGTTAATACAACCGAGATCCACAAAGCAGCATTTCTCTTAAATCCCCTTCCTGAAAAATGCCTTGCAGATTCAATGTTTACAACAAACCCATTATCCAGTATTAGTTCATCACCCCAATCTTTTTCTATGACCTGGCTGCTGTGAAATCCCCAATGTTCAAAGTGCTGCCCTGTGCCCAAACCACAAATAACAGTTTTGATGCGGGGCTTTAATTGTTTGATTGTTTCATAATCGAGATGGTCCCAATGATCGTGAGATATGAACAGGTAATCAATGTCAGGAATATCCCCTGCTGTATAAACATCAGTTCCACTGAAACTTTTGGTTGTAAACTTTATTGGGCTGGCTGCCCCACTTAATACAGGATCAACCAGGATTTTCTTCCTGTCAATCTGCATAAAATAAGAGGAATGGCCAAACCAAACCAGGATATCCTTTTCCGGGCTGATTGTTAACAGGTTTGTTTTTTTTGTTGGTAAAGAATCAGAAGGTTTTCTACGTTTGTTTTTGTTAAAGATAAATTCTTTCAATACCGCATAATAAGTTACACCTTCTGAAAGATCCGGCGTGAGGCTTAAGTTTTGAAACTCACCATTCCTAAAATTGGGCGATTTTATTATGCGTGCCAGCCTTTCGCCAGCGGGTTTTTTTCCAAACATATGCTGCTGCATGTAGACTACGGCAGCGAGAATCAACACTATTGACAGGTATAAAATGATCATTTTTTAATCGAAAATTGTGTGACATCCCCATTTTACCGGAATAATTGATAATGTTTTCAGATCAGGAAGTCTTCTTTTTACAGAAGACTTCCTGCCTTGAAATATCCGGTATTCTTTATATCTGTTATCCCTGATCAGTTAATTCAGGTTTTTCAACAAAATCCCTGAGGCTTGTTCCAATAATTTCAGTCCATCCGGATGCAAAATTTTCTTTTGCAAAATCCTGATTGTTGGCTGGGAAGCTATCAAGGCCTTCGTGGGTAAGTTTTAGCCTGGTAATATTTCCCTCCGCAAACAATTCAAAGGTTACAAACGATTCGCCGGGATAGCCATCGTATCGCCAGCTATAGGTCAGTTTTTCACCCGGTATTACTTCGGTTACTTTGCAAAGGTGCAGGTATTTTATTTTTTCTGCTGTTTCTCCATAGAATTGAAATTCAAAGCCGGTTTCGGGTTTAAATTCTTCTAGATCAAAATACCATTCTTTCATTTTGTCTTTGTCTGTAAGCGCCTGCCATACTTTATTGGCGGGAGCATGAAAGCTGCGTTCGATCACAAAGGGTTCCTGTTTCATAACATATAATTTAAATTGGTTACGAGGGGTGAGTGGTGAGTGGTAAATGGTAAATGGTAAATGGTGAATAGTGAATGGTCGATAGCAAATACTACATATTAAACAATTGCCCATCGCCTATCGCCAGTTGCTCATTGCCAGTTGCCAGTTGCCCATTGCCCATTGCCCATTGCACATTGCCTATCTTCTCTTCTTCAGCTTCTGTTCTTTTAAAAGAAAGATTTCCAGTGCATCCAGTTTTTTGGACCAGAATGTTTTATATTGTCCGGCCCAGTCGGCGACCACCTTTATTTTTTCATAGTCAGGCAGGCAATACCTTTCACGGCCCTGTTGTTTGATGGTAATAAGCCCGCATTCTGTCAATATCCGGATGTGTTTGGATATAGCAGGCCTGCTGATATCAAAATGTTCAGCTACGGTATTCAGGTTCAGTGATTGGGTTGAGATCAGGCCAATGATCTCCCTTCGTATCGGGTCGGCAATTGCCTGGAAAACATCTCTTCTCATGGGGAATGTTTTTAATGGGTAACCATTCGGTTACAAATATAAAGGAAACAGCTTGGTTACGCAAGCGTTTTATCAGATTTTTTTGTCTATTTTCTTTTTTTGTGCTTAGCAATAGAATTGAATTATAGTGAAATCATATTGTTAATTTTTTTCTATAAAAAGAACTAATTTAGTAACAGAAAATGTTTATTTGAAAACCTGCTAGTGTTATATCAGGAATAAAATGACTCAATGTGATTACACCTGAAATTGGATGATCAGGTATTTACCATAAAAAGTATACTACTAAACAAATCAACTCAACAATGAAATGGGTATGGTCAATAGTTTGTAAGCTCCGGGTGAGAATGGTGTTGCTGTTAATTCTTGGCATCCTGCTTTTACTTATCCTTTTTTTATTAAGGGCATGGTTGAACCCACTATTTTATGCTTACCTGGCATTACTGATCTTACTTGGCCTGATTGGGTTGGTCAGGTTTGTTCAGGGGATACTCAGAAAATTTTGCTGGAAAAAGGATGCATTACCGAAAGGCGGCGGCTCGGAGGGTCATCCACCCTCAAAACCCGTTTATGTTCCTCCCCGCATCTACAAACGCCCCGATCCGATGATTTACTGTCAATCTTACCTTATGTCAAAAGGGATTGCCGTTACCTGGGACAACCCGGATATTCAATTGTTTGACGGCGCTGTTCCGGTTCCTTCGCATGACCTGCTGCCCGGTAAGAAATATACCATCCAGGCACGTATTTTCAACGGTTCTACAGATGCTGCAGCTGTTAATATGCTGGTTAGGTTTCATTATTTGAATTTCGGAATCGGAACAATAAATAATTATATTGGCCAGGCACTGGTTGACGTACCTGTTAAAGGTGCTGGCGGCTTGCCGGCCATCGCTACATATCAATGGACCACGCCTGTTACCCCGGGTCATTATTGTATACAGGTGGAATTGGTATGGCCGGATGACGCGAACCCTGGTAATAACCTGGGGCAGGAAAATGTAAATGTAAAAAAACTTAATTCTCCCAATGCCAGTTTCAGTTTTATGCTTCGTAATGATGCCGTATTTGCCAGGAAAATTCGCCTGCAGGCGGATTCGTATGCATTGCCTCCAAAAGAGCCTTGCCCACCCAATAGCATGAAATTACCCAGGTACAGGGAAGATCATGAACCAGATCCTTATGCACGTCATCGCCTCCATTTATACCCGTTTCCCGAAAACTGGCAGCTTGAATACCTTCCGGGAAATGAATTTCAACTTGCCCCTGGTGAGGAGCAGGAGGTGACTTTGAAAGTAACAGCTTTTGATGGATTCACAGGCCGGCAGGTCATTAATGTAAACGCTTTCGATGGAGAAATATTGATTGGCGGGGTTACGTTATATGCACATAGTTAACTATGGAGTTTTAAAATCATGAAATAAAGGTATGCAACACCATTTGTTTCAAATTAAGAATTGATTGGGCGCGGAAAAGGAATAAAACATAACTAATGCTGTGTTAACAATAATATGGCGTATCATTTTTTTATTACACGAATTAGGAAACACGTATTGGACGAATTAATACATGTTTAATCACTAATTCGTGCAATTCGTGCAGAAAATTCCTGTCATTAATTTAGGTCATTTTACACTTAACATTACACTAATTAATTATAAGAATTGGCTATACACTATAAATAACTAAGTAAAAGTAAACCCAATACACCATGTCACAAGGGCCACAATATACTTCCTGCGTAGAAGCGAAGGATTTTAAGCCAAAAAATGATGCGCTAATATACACATTGGGTATACTCATTGGGGGTGGTACTATTGCCGCTTTTTTTTCCGGTGGTATCGGTGCTGTTGTGGCTGTTGCGGCTTTGGTACAATTGCTTCGTTACGTACTTGACTGGATGTTGAACGGTAAATTAATTTGCCTGCACCACAATTCTGCGAATGGTTGCAATTGCGGCAGTGATGACAATACTATTTGTGCCATCGGTGAGATAGCGGATACGGAGGGCATAGGGGAGGATAAGAATCCCATTGAGGATGTTGATAATGACTATGCCATTAACCTCATTCTTGCCCCTTTTAATATAAAGGATTTTGCGTCAGGAGGAGATGCGGCTAAAAATCTTGAAAAAGCTACCGCAGCTTCTCAACCTCAGGGCGAATTATTAAAATGTCAGCCAGCCATGCCCACTCATGATGATGGGAATCCAAAATTTTCAGGTTATTTCCGCACAATGATCACCACTACGGACGGTAAATACAATGCCTGGACAGAAATCGTAGGCGTTGACTACGGCTGGTTTGGCATTTTTGGCCCGGATCAGCAGAAGGCCTGGTCAGACTACGTATTTGCAAATGCCTGGTTATTACCTAAAAAGTTTTTTGTTCCAGTATTGCATTGCGAGTTTGAAGGTACCCGGATCCGGGATATGCTTGCCGTTATTGATGCATTTTCTTTGGGTGGGGGCTGGTGTAAAAAAAACTGGTTCTTCAGGGCTCTATGTGTTGTGCTGCAAACCATTTTTTCACCCATTATCCTGATTGCCGTTGCAGCGGCATGGGCGGCGGCAGATGATGGCGACCTGGCTGATGCCCTTCAGGGAGGAGGTACATT
>JBDTWP010000417.1:0-6117 GCA_040006615.1 Ferruginibacter sp. | reverse complement strand
AAATGAAGCCTAACCTATTATCAGCTTAAGTTTGCGAATGTTATACCTAATGCTATAAAAAATATTATGACAAATGTATTATTGATAATATTTACTATTTCGCTGCTTTACCTGGGTATTGCTCACCGCCTGCTTACCTATATCAAGATACTTTCATTCCAGGGAATATTATTATTCGGGATTGCCTTTATCGAGCTTATTCAGATTAATGCCCTTAACCTTACCCTGGTATTGCTGGAAACCATCGTCTTCAAAGCACTTGCCATTCCATTATTTTTGAATTATGTGATAAAGAAAAACCGGATCACAAGGGATGCTGAACCGTTTTTATCAAATTTCATGTCGCTGATAATCATTACGCTTATCATTATTTCCATGTTTATTTTATCCAATGCCATAGCAGATTCAAGGATTAGTAAGATATATTTTGTAGTGGCCATTTCCACCTTGTTTACCGGCTTATACATCATCGTAACCCGGCATAAGATCATCACGCACGTGATGGGCTACCTGGTCATTGAGAACGGCGTATTTATTTTATCCCTTGCTGTGGGTAACGAAATGCCCATGCTCGTAAACCTTGGTATTATGCTCGACATCTTTGCTAGTGTTTTCTTACTGGGAATTTTTGTTAACAAGGTTGGAGATACATTAAAAGGTGGCGATGTAGATCAGTTGAAAAATTTAAAGGATTAATTACTATAATAACAAATAATGACAGGATATTATTTAGCTGGCGCATTCATTATAAGTGGCTTATTATTTTTTAACAGGAAGCGGGTAGTCAATTACCTGCTTGTTGTTGCCTTCCTCTTACTGCAAACCGGGTTTACGATTTATGAATACCTGCATATTAATACAATTGAATTGGGTTATTTCAGTGCAGACGCATTGGGCATCCTTCTGCTGGTTACCCTGGCAATCATCAGCGTCCCCGCGATGTATCACAGCTATGTTTATTTATCAACAAAGAACGATAACCCCAGGCACAGGGCTTTTTATTTTGCGGCAATGGTCATGTTGCTCACCGCTATCAGCGCCGCTTATCTTTCTAATCATATTGCCGTTACCTGGATTTTTGTTGAGCTTACTACGCTTAGTTCTTCTGTTCTTATTTATCATCGGAGGAACAACCGGTCACTGGAAGGCACATGGAAATATGTTTTCGTTTGTGCCATCAGTATTACCCTGGTGTTTATCGGCATACTTTTTCTGAGTTTTACGCTCCGCCAGGCCGGAACGGATGATCTTTCATTTGCGGTATTATTAAAGAAAGCGCCTGAATTGAATTTATTCTGGCTGAGGCTGGCATTCATATTTATATTCACCGGCTTTACTGCCAAATTAGGCTTGGTACCAATGTATACCGCCGGCATCGACGCAAAAGACAAGGCCCCGTCTCCTGCCGGTGCTTTACTTTCAAGCGTTCTGATGAACGTTGGATTTGTGGGAATTTTTCGTTTCTATATAGTTATTGCAAATTCACCCTTACATAGCTGGGCCAATCACGTGATCATGATTGCAGCAATTCTCTCCGTTTTTGTGGCTACTGTCTATATGACCAAAGTGAAAAATATAAAGAGGATGTTTGCATACTCCAGTATTGAACACATGGGTATTGTAATGCTGGGATTGGTAGCCGGTGGAGTGGGATATTTTGGTGCGGTTTTACATATAATTTTACATGCGTTTGTTAAATCGGCGCTTTTCTTCCAGATGGGGCAGATTTACCGGATTTATAAAAGCAAGAGTATCTATGACGTGGGTAATTACTTTAAATACAATCTTACAGGTTCAATTGTGATGCTGCTGGGTTTCTTTTTTGCGACCGCAATGCCCCCTTCCGGTTTGTTTATAAGCGAGTTTTTGATTTTTCGCGCGCTGTTTGAAGCCGATCATTTCCTGGTATTGATCATTGTGATGCTGCTCTTAACTATGATCATCTGGGCATTCGGAAAAAATATCTTTAAATTACTATTTTCCCCAGCTGTTGACTTTAAGGAAGATGATATTGAAAAAATAAACCCCGGTGAATCAGTATCGCAATTCATCCTGCTTGGATTGGTAGTCTGGCTTGGGCTGAACCCACCGCCGGAATTTGTAACGCTTATCCAGGAAGCAATTAAAAACCTACCGCATTGATATGAATTATATAAGCATAAAAAATAACCAGGCCGTCCCGATAGCGTCTATTCCGGAATTGGAATATGACTTATTCCTGGAGCTAAACGTTTTCCATTTAATGAAAACCGATGGGTCTCACTGTGTAAATTATTTTGGATTTCCTCATGCCGGCAAAATCAAATTAATTTGTTGTATTGCCAATGATGAATCCAGTGCAATTCATATATCATCATGCATCGCCGGTACAACGGAACCATTGCCCTCCTTTTCAAAACATAAACATATATTCGAAAAATTTGAGCGGGAAATTCATGAAAATTTTGGAATAGTCTATTCAGACCATCCCTGGCTTAAACCCGTCCGTTTCCCATTTAACCGCTTTGATAAAAATAGTTCGGTTGCTGATTACCCCTTTTTTAAAATAAATAGTGAAGAATTACATGAAGTGGGCGTAGGCCCCATACATGCCGGCATTATTGAACCAGGGCATTTTCGTTTCATTTGCAATGGTGAACAGATCCTTCATCTTGAAATACAATTGGGCTACCAGCACCGGGGTATTGAACAATTATTCCTTGAAAAGAAAAAATTACTTCAGCGGACTACATTGGCTGAGAACATTTCGGGCGATTCGGTAGCAGCACATTCCGTTGCCTTTGTTAATCTTTGGGAAAGTTTATGCAACTATCAACCCGGAAGCAATTTGCAGTTGTCCCGTACACTAGCCTTAGAATTAGAAAGGATGGCCATCCATACCGGCGATCTGAGCGGCATGTGTACGGATGTTGCTTATCAACTGGGGAGTGCAGTTTTTGGAAGGTTAAGAACTCCCTTAATTAATTTCTTTCAAAAATGGTGCGGCAACAGGCTGGCCAAGGGATTGATCCGGGCCGGCAAAACCAATTTCCCTTTTACGCCCGGATTGGCATCTGAGTTAACAAACCTGTTAATTGATTATGAAAAAGACTTTGAAGAGATCTGCAAAGAATTATTCAACTTGCCGAGTGCATTGGCCCGGTTTGAGAAAACAGGCGTTATTACTATAAAACAGGCAACCACACTTGGAACTGTAGGTATGCAGGCAAGGATGAGCGGTATTAACAGGGATATACGTTCTTCACATCCGCACGATCTTTATCCAACTTTAAATCACCGTCCCGTAATTAAACATCACGGTGATGTGTACTCGAGAGCGCAGATTAGAAAAGAAGAGATCAGGCAATCCATTCGTTATATCAGGGAGTTGTTGCAAAACATTCCGGAAGAAAATAATATACAGGATCAATTATCTTCTCCGCAACCAGGTTCCTTTGCGCTTTCTTTGGTGGAAGGATGGAGAGGAGAAATTTGTCATTGCGCCGTTACGGATGATAAAGGAGAATTGATCCATTATAAAATTAAAGACCCCTCATTCCATAACTGGCTGGCGATGGCGCTGGCTGTAAGGAATAATGAAATTTCCGATTTCCCTATTTGTAATAAAAGTTTCAACCTCTCGTATTGTGGTCATGATTTGTAAAAAATAAAGCTGAATAAACATGTTTGACAATCTGAAAATATTGTTGCACCAGGGCAAACAATACATCCCTGATGTTACAAACGCTACACTGCCTGGCATATTCAGGGGCAGGCCTGTTATTAGTGCGGCAAAGGTCAATGAAAATGATTTGATGGAATTATGCCCTACCAATGCCATCTCAACCAACCCGCCATGTATTGATTTAGGAAAATGTACGTTTTGCGGAGAATGTGCGATTACATTTCCCGGCAAAATAAAATTTACCGCTGATTATAAAATGGCAACCAATGACCGCCAAAGACTCATTATCACCGAAGGACAGGATAAACCTATTGAACTGAACCCGGACCTGGTAAGAAATGAAATCTGCAAATATTTCAGCGGATCCTTAAAGTTGAGGCAGGTATCGGCTGGCGGGGATAATAGTTGTGAACTGGAATTAAATGCATGCAGTAACGTAAATTTTGACATGGGGCGTTTTGGGATCGATTTTGTAGCCTCCCCCCGTCATGCAGATGGTATTGTGATTACAGGCCCCATCACGGAAAACATGGCAGAGCCCCTGCAAATTTGCTATGATGCGATACCCGAACCCAAAATAATTATCCTTGCCGGAACAGATGCTATCAGTGGCGGTATATTTGAAGGAAGCATGGCATTAAACAGGGACTTCTTATCTAAATATAAAATTGACCTGTATGTACCGGGTAACCCCATACATCCACTTACGTTTATCAATGGGTTGCTTGAGTTGATCAAAAAAAGAAACTGAATCAAAACCCAGGCACGAGACATTCGTTTATTGTCACCTACATTACAAAAAAAACAACCAAAGCTGGTTAATTTTGCAGTATTCATTCAGTTTCGAATGAATGGCAACCCTAACAAAGCTTTCACATTTTCTTTTAATCTAAAATACCAACGTTACGTATATAGTGTTACATTAAGCAACTTAATTCAGGAAATACAACCCTTTCTTATAATAATAATATGAAGAATTTATTATCCGTTTTATTGATAGCATCGGCACTCTGCAGTTGTAACCAACCTTCCATTGGTTCATCAAGCGGAGAAACTGCGGTGATGGACAACCTGGTTCCTGATACTACATGGACCACGGTAGTTAAGAAAACAAAGGATGAATGGAAAAAGATTTTAACCCCGGAACAATTTAATATAACCAGGGAGCAGGGTACGGAAAGACCATTTTCCAGTGAATATGAAAACAATAAAGACACCGGTATTTATTATTGTGTGAGCTGTAAAAATCCATTGTTTAGTTCAGTAACCAAATTTAACTCCGGAACAGGATGGCCAAGTTTTTATGCACCTTATTCCATTAAAAGCCTAAAGGTATCTGTCGACAATTCCGGGGGAAGCACAAGGGATGAAATTTCCTGCCAGCGGTGCGATGCACATTTGGGCCATGTATTCAGGGATGGTCCGAAACCAACCGGGCTGAGATATTGCATGGATGGAGTAGCATTATTATTTCAAAAAGAGGATATAAATGCAAGGCTTAGCAAGGCCAGTTTTGCCGCCGGATGTTTTTGGTGTGAAGAAGCCGTTTTTGAAAGTGTGAAGGGAGTAAGAGAAGTGATCTCCGGGTATGCAGGTGGTAATGAAGAGAATCCAACCTATGAGGAAGTAGGGAGTGGTGCTACCGGCCATGCTGAATCAATAGAAGTATATTATGATTCAGCAATTGTAAGTTTTCCATCACTGCTGAAGGTGTTTTTTGCATCACAGGATCCTACCCAGGTAAATGGCCAGGGACCGGATAAAGGTAAACAGTACCGTTCGATAGCATTCTACCGCAATGATGACGAAAAAAAATTAATTGAAGATTATATAAAACAATTAACAGCATCGGGTGCTTATTCAAATCCTATTGCAACCCAGGTAATTCCCTTTACAAAATTCTGGAGGGCAGAGGACTATCATCAAAATTATATACAGCATAACCCTGGAGAAAGGTATGTGCAACTTGAATCATTTCCCCGAATACGCAGAACACAGAAAGCGGTTGCTGAATTAATTAAACCGGAAAAAATGGTGAAGTAAAAACCCCCCTGCCCCGCCGCGGCGCAGGGTTCCTGGTTCTGAAATTCCTTAAGCCGTTTTCAGTCTCCCCCACCTCCATTATTATAAATCAACTACCTCCATGAGCCGTTGTCCGGTGTTTTCACCAACAACCGAACATACCCCAAATGAAATTCTATAGCCGTTGTTTGGTGTTTTCACCAACAACCCAACATACCCCAAATGAAATTCTATAGCCGTTGTTTGGTGTTTTCACCAACAACCGAACATACCCCAAATGAAATACAATATAAATTTTTCAGTCTCCCCCACCTCCATTATTATAAATCAACTACCTCCGTGAGCCGTTGTTCGGTGTTTTCACCAACAACCGAACATACCCCAAATGAAATTCTATATAAATTTTTCAGTCTCCCCCACCTCCATTATTA
>JBDTWP010000416.1:0-6117 GCA_040006615.1 Ferruginibacter sp. | reverse complement strand
TTGATTATGTAACAAAAGTGCTGATTGATTTTTTGAACAGGAGGGCATTTGAAAACTGGAATTCGAAAGCTGAGAGAGAGTTAAGAAGCCAGATAATCAAATTCCTGGACAGCATTGCCGGACCGGGTAAATTGATTGAAAAATTTAAAATATTACGTTTTGAGCAGGACCCAAAACAAAAAGACAGGATTTACCTTGATATCCATATGACTCCTTATTTCCCTGCTAAAACCTTTATGATTAAAATGGATGGGCAAAAAGGGGATGATCCTGATTCCGCGGAATGGGCAACCGAATACGGTAAAACTTAATACCTGTAAGAAAATAAAAAAATTATGAAAAAAATATCGTTTAACCATGTAGACATTAAAAAATTATGCGCGTTGAGTTACTTATAGAAAACCAGCAATTTTTTGCAGCGTTAGACGGATGCACTTACTCTTTTAGTCAAAACGCCGGAATAACCGGACAAATTATATCCGGTGTTAATGGAGGAGAAATTAACTTCTTATTCAGACCATTTTTCCCTGCCGATACATTTATTCTTGAATGGATGCTTGATCCGGTTAAGAGATTTAGTGGGACCATAACATTCAAAGAAAAAGAAGATAGCCAAGATGTTAGAACTTTAGAATTTACTAATGCCGCCTGTATAAGCTATACCTGGAACTTTACTGCGACTAATCAGGGCACAAAAGAATTTCGTGAAAATATGACTGAAAATGTTATCATTTTGGCAGAAAGTATTACCGTAGGAAATGCCGTATTCCCGCCGTAACCTCACTGGGTTTTTTTAGGAGACAAACAAAAAGACAAAATTTATCTTGATATGCACTGCTCCTTGTTTATCTGCCAGGGGGTTCATATAGATAGGATTGACTGCGTTAAAAAAAGAGATGCCCGTACCACTGCCTAAAATGAGCCACAAAATATGCTATAACCTAAATAAATAAATTAAACATAATAATTCAAACAATTTAAATCTTTAAATCATGGCAACCCCAACAGGAATTACTCTTTCATTAAATGGAACGGATTATGATGTAATCAGCTGCAATTACTTTTTTAACCAGGGATTGGGCCAGGACGGCAGGCCTAATGGCTCAGTAAACGGCGGCCAAATTCAGCTTTCAATCATGTCAACTGAAGATACGGCTTTAGTTGAATGGATGTGCAGCCCAAGTAAGTCGAATGACGGAACCATCACATTTTATCAACCGGATGATCCGTCGAAAACAATGAAAAAGCTGGAGTTTAAAAGAGGATATTGTGTAAGCTTTTCAGAATCATTTAGCAGTGGTCCATCAGGATCTCAGAGTTTGGCTATTACCGCAAATGAAATTACTATTGGTAATGCTGAGATAAATAATGAATGGCCTTCATAAGCTAACCCCGTTTGACTAAAAGGATCAGTTTCATTTCCTTTGGTAAATGTCATAACTAAATTTGAGATGAACTTTCAGAACAGGTTTGCTTTTCCTGTAAATACGAATGTTTCCATTCCGCGGGACGCTGCGGAAAAATTGCCCTTAGTCGTTCCGCCTGACCCCAACTCACTTAAAACTTTTGACACTTTAAATTAGTGAAATTTGTTAGTCAAATTAAGTCATTTTCGATCTTAAAATAAGAATGCTTATTTCATGAATTCTTTTTTTTGATAAATATGTAAAATGAATATTTAATAGTTTACTGTAAAATACCCATAATGGGCGTTTTGACTTCCAATTTATTACACCGGGCGATCAGGCCACCGTTGACATGCGGATTTTGCTATACCAATAATGCGTGGACGGTTCAAGAAACCGTTTGTTTTCGATAGGCCATAGTAATATCAGAATATGCCGGGGATTAAACGATGACTTTCTTCTCAATATAATGCATTAAAAATGGGTAATTGATATTTTAATTTTCTTTTAAAGTTAAGTTTATACAAAATGAATTTGTCCTTAGGATCAGGTGGTGAAAAAGTAAGAGAGGTACAAGAGTCCTTAAATAAGTTGCCTACACGTCTACCATTACTCGTACCTGATAGCAAATTTGGATCTAAAACAGAGGCTCGTGTAATTGAGTTTCAACGAAATCATAACCTGGATCCTGAACGAACTCATAACCTAAATGTTGATGGTGTGGTTGGTCCAAAAACATTGGATGCAATTAACCTAAAGGTACAACGTTTAGGTGTATTACCACCTAAGCCAGTTCCTGTTACAGAATCTGTTCGTTCGATAAATGAACAACTGTTTGGTTTCAATGGTCCGGACAATCTACTTGGCCAACCCATCCCATCATTTCAAGTAATCAATGAATCCACATTTCAACCCGGTGATAACAGAAATGTCTATGATTATAGGGCAATACCAGCGATCAATAGTAGGATGGGAATTTTCGCAGCCAGAAAGAATAATTTGGAACGTGCCATAATTTTTATACTGCCTCCGACTGGCAAACCTAACAAGGTTCTTATTGGCATAAGCCATGGTTTTGCAGCAAATGAGTTGGCCTTTTATGAAAGCAAGGGGTGGGGAAATCCACTTTCCAAACCCTTAATAGAGTCAGTCCTCCAAAATCATGTAATAACCGGTCACAGTTGGGCTGGCCAGATGCTTGCTTCAAAGAAGCAAATGGCATATATGCATATTGTGAGGGCCCGTGGAATTGAACTTGGTCCATTTGCTCGTGACGGACAATTCGTATTTCAGACGCTTACTGAATTAGCATCGCTTACAAAAAATGCATTTTCATTTGATGATGGTGTTGAAGTTTTTACCTATAGTTCAGGAATTAATGACATGAACATTTTCTTATCCGCTGTGAGAGAGCAACTGGTAGTAAAAGGAACTTACTCAATTGATCCTGCACCGGCAATAAATCCATTTCGCATTCCGCAAGCTTCCTTAAAACAATTCTTAAGCGGTCAAACAAGTAGAGGAGAGTCCAGACCTGGTTTTGAGTTTTTGGGCCCTAATCGATGGCGCAAAGAACGGAGATTCGGCGATTTTTCAAGAGGAGTAGTTACTCCTTTAGTATATTTTCATGGACAATTAATGCCTGGGTATGTTTTAAATTTGGCCCTTCAGCTATCTTAGTTCATTAGAAGAGAGAAACTATATAAAAAACCGGCGCAGCCGCAGAATTGACGATGCGGATGGGCGAGCCACAGATGAGTTATTTGCTGGTCTGCGGAAGATTAGCATGACGTCAGTTCCGCATAAATAAGGACGGAAGATCATGATCTCTTCTTCTCTTGATATCAAAGAGCAGCTCTTTGCTTAATGGCCCGTCAGGAATGTGGAACCACTACCAGGACCCGGATCTCTTATTATTGAAAATAAAGTGGCAATTCTGAAATTATTAACTGGATCTATAATTGTACAAATCATGAGCCTACAATCACGGTTATTCCGGAATGATCCGAAACTTGAAGCAGCCGCCTCGTCTGATCCTGCCCATATTATCCAGGGCGCGTCAGGTGAACACGTTCGGAAGATTCAGTTCGCGCTTATCCTTTTGGATGATGCAACCATTGATCCGGATGGCAAATATGGCCAGGCGACCAGTCTTGCGGTTCTTAAATTTAAGCAGAAGCGAAACATCATTAACAGGAGCTTTCAGACCCAGGCAGACAGTATAGTGGGTAAGATGACAATGGCTGCACTTGATCGGGAAATGGCTGCTAAAGAACTTGTCCCTGCAGGAGCTATCCAGATCAGGGCTGTAAGTCCTGGATCTAAAAGTGGAATTCGCCCTGGCGCATTTGGCCTCCGCGCCACTTTATTGCTGGGATTCAAAATTGATTTAAACTTTCCTGTTTTTCCTGGTGGTAACCTCGCAAAGATAAGGCTTACGCCCAGAAGCACTGGCCGGCTGGAAATTATAAACGGAATAAGCGGAAAGGTCAAATGTACAAACGCTGTACCCGGGAAGGGAGATGCCTCAAAAATTAGTTTCCTGTTCGATCCGGCACAACCAGGCTTTATTCCATTAACCCGCCTGAATCCAATCCCGGTAGGGCCGTTGAGAGATCGTCCTTTTGAAGATGGTGGAACTGTCCTGGTGACCAAAGATCCATTCATCGTCCTCGTTGATGCATTTCATCCCGGTGATGCCTTCATTGATGCCGCCACCACTACTTCAGCGAATACAATGTTTCTTGAGGTCAGGGCGCCAAAATTCGGTGGGGTGCCTGGCTTTGTACCTCCTACAAAGCCCCGCCCCAATTCAAAATTTATTTCGGCGAAAGATAGCGAACCCAATCGATCAGGCCGCAACGAAGGAAGACCGGTTAACCCAAAAGGTACAGGAAGGAAAATCAATATATTCGGATCCAGTGAAACGCCTGGTTTTGAAGACTATACTACCGAATTAGGCTTTTCAGCATTCTCTCTCACCGGGGAATCTGCAGGAGAGGGTTCCGGGGACCTTGCCTTTAGACCATTCACGGAAGATCCGGATCCTGCTGTCTTTATAGCGGACGGCACAGCAAGCGATATTTGCATTCGGGATTCTCCCATTCTCCCAGTTACTATTAAGGTCATTCGCAGGATAGCAAGTTCCGGATGCCGGCTAACCTTTTCGACCACAGTATCCGGTGCAGCTCAGTTTATCCCGCTTTTAAAAACTGAGTTTCCCGGCGCCAAAATTATTGAAGAACCTAAAGATCCTAAAGATGCGATTGTAATGGAACTTCCGTAACGCCTATTCGAAAAATAGGATGAACTTTTAGTTTGCAATAGACTATTGATGACGTATTGGAAAAGTCAATACGGGGTTAGGCTTAGATTACAGCCGGAAACCAAAGAAGATATATTAAGGATCATTACAAATTAAATTCCCGGTTTGTCTTGATCAAAGAACTAAATAACAACATGTCAGGTACTTACATTTGATGCTAACCTTTAATCCAGGCGCAGGATAAACAAATCATTTATGTTGATTATAATTTAACTAATATAAAAAGAGTATTATTATGGCTCTACAATCACAATTATTCCGAAATGACCCCAAGTTGGAGGCAGCCGCTACGTCTGACCCTGCCCACATCTTGCCTGGAGCAACCGGGCCGCATGTCACTAAGATCCAGCAGGCGTTGAATCAAATAGACGGAGCGAAGATCGATTTCGACGGGGTTTATGGTAACCAAACAGCTACCGCGGTGCTCGCCTTTAAGAGGAAGCGAAACATTATCAACCGGAATTTTCAAACACAGCCGGACAATATTGTTGGCAAGATGACAATTACGGCACTGGATAAGGAGGTCCTCGCCCAGGAACAGCCACTACCTGATCGCAGAACCTGTATTTTATTTCAGGCGACCCCAGTAGACGTCGCTGCCCCAACCTTCAGGCTGGGGATTACACAAACAAGCGGGGACATCGTAGGTGCTGGTAACGACGCAGATAAAATGGCGGCGGCATTTAGGGCGAGCCGGGCGACCTTGCGTAGTGCGCGGGATAAGCTTTTTGATCTCGCCAATGCAATCCGCGACAAAAAGCAGCTGACTCCCGGCTTGACCCGCATTTTCAATATCGCTGCCAAATGGTTGAACCTCGACCCTTCAAATAAAGATGCAGCTGTGCCGCACCTGGATAAAGCATCGGAATTGATGCTGAGAAATATAAATCTCAAGACTTCTACAGGTACCGATGTACAGTTGACCAGGGTATCTGCCAACTTTCACGCGCAATCGACCACAAACTCGCCCGACCTTGGATTACGGTGCGGAACGCCATTTTTTAGCCCTGATGGCCCAAACTGCAGGCGGGATGTAGTAACACATGAATTTTTTCACATGGTCGGAGTCGCACACGGCGGAGGAGGCCTAAATGATCCCACCATACGTAGTGCCATTACAACTCCTGCCCAGGCACTTAATTCGGCAGACAACCTGGCCCAATTGGTCGCCGAACTTGAGACCCCGGGGGGGAAAACAGACGCATGCGCACGCGGCGGGGAATAGGTGATAATAATGTAACAGGTTGCCGCATGCGATAGTTGGGAATGGCGGCATCCCCGGGATACATTCGCATCCAGAACCGCCTGTCAGAACAAAATCGCGGGTCAAAGAATTGTGACGACAAATTCACAAGCGCGAACGCCGATTAAAAAAATCAACCACAG
>JBDTWP010000415.1:0-6118 GCA_040006615.1 Ferruginibacter sp. | reverse complement strand
ATGTGAAATGTATGGTGATATTTTAGAAAAATTACAATGATTGACTAACTCTGCCAATAATTCCCATTCTTGACACCCTGCCTCCAAAATTTGGTTCTCACGCATTCAAATTGCAGGGAACTTCAGGGTTGGTAACGGGAGTAAAATTTTTAGCTTCGAATAGCTCCGGGATGGCCTGCAGGCACGGGGCATTAATTAGCAGCAATCACTTCATCAAGCTGCGATTTTGCAGCCGGCCAGCCTGAAATTATATTTTCAGCCAACATATCCATTTCAGGATGAAAAGCGCCATCTGAAAATGCCTGGTCAATTAACCTGCTCCAATCTTCCACCTGGGGCATCCCCGCAATAGCAGATAGTGAAACCAATGAATGCGCATTGCTTCTTATTCCGGCAGCATCGCAACCTTTCCAGGACTCCCTTAATTCACTTATCCTGGTATCCACATCAGCAACTGTTCCCGTCAACAACATTTGTTCAAAAGATTTATCTCCGCCCGTTATCGAATAAAGATAGGTGAGATCAATTATTATGGGAGTATGTTTCATAGGTCTGTTTTTTCAGGTGTGTAATTATTATGCAATCTGTTTACATTTGTTTGAGGCACCAAATTCAGGTTTAATATTATCCTTCTTTTTAACAGTTTCAACGATCGTATTATAAAGATCATCTGGCTTAAAAGGCTTGGCTACATAGCCGTTCATCCCTGCATTATAGCAATTCTGCATTTCTCCATGCAGTGAATGAGCCGTCATTGCTATAATAGGTATCCGTGATATTTCACCCTTTAATTGACGAATAGCCCTGGATGCAGTGATCCCGTTCATCACAGGCATTTGAATATCCATCAACACCAGGTCAAAAGGATGTTCCCTTAAAGCTTCTATGGCCAGTTCGCCGTTAACTACATGTTCCAGCGTAAATCCCTTCCTGGTTAAGACCTGGGTAGCCAGCATGGCGTTGATCATATTATCCTCTACCAGTAAAATATGAATGGGGTTGCCGGTATTAATTGATAAAATGTTATCGCCGTTAAAAGATTTTACCTCCTTCAAATTTTGGGTTTCAACGTACTTTTCAAATGGTAAGATAAAATGAAAAGAGGTGCCTTGCCCCGCTTTACTTTCCATGGTCAGCACACCACCGTACAGATCAACGATACTCCTGGTAATATTTAATCCGAGGCCCGTGCCTCCGTACAATCTTTGCGTATCAGTATTGGCTTGCGTAAACCGTTCAAAAATAGCAGTTTGCTGATCTTCGGGCACACCAATACCGGTATCCTTAATGGAAAAAGAAATATAGTCCTTCAGCTTATCAGATCCATTTACCACGTTACAATAAATATCAATGGTCCCTGTATCAGTAAATTTTACCGCATTACCCAATAAGTTAAACATTACCTGTGTTAAACGCAATTGATCGCCCATTACTTTTCCAGGTAGCATATCATCCAAATTTGCGTGCACCTGTAATCCTTTTGTTTTTGCCTTTGGCTCAAGGATCTTAACCACATCGTTGATGATCTTTCTGATATCAATAGGCAAGCTTTCCAGGGTAAGTTTGGCAGATTCAATTTTAGACAGGTCAAGGATATTATTAATAAGTGCCAACAGGTTTGCTGAAGCCGTTTTTACAATATCCACGTACTCCGCCTGCTCCTTATTTAATAAGGTGTCCGCCAGCAAATCTGTAAATCCAATTACTGCATTGAGTGGCGTCCTTATCTCGTGGCTCATGTTTGAAATAAACTGGTCCTTTACTTTTAAAGATCCTTCTACCATGTCGTTGGCTGTCATAAGATCAGTTTCCACCTGGTGCCTGCCGGTAATATCCGTTCCAAAACCCAGTATATATTTCTTACCATTTTTCTCTTTAAAACATTTATTGAGGATATTAAACCAGGAAATAGTATCAGTTTCGGGGTTTTTCAGGCTTCCTTCCAGCCTGATCATTTCTCCTTCTTCCATCTCAAAGATGTTGTCCATATCTCCCAGGAATATATCATCCACGCCATTGGATAAGCTTTCGGCTAAAGGAATTTCTTTTTCATTGTATGGATAATACTTCAAAAATGTTTGATTGGCCAGCACTATTTGACGGTTCTCATTCATCACGAATACCACATTGGGACTGTTATCAATGATCTGGCGAATAAACTGCTGCTGTTTTTCAATTTCGTTTTGAGCCTTCACAGATTCTGTAATATCTATGGCGCTGGCAATTACATAAGGTTTGTTCCCATTGTTTGCATACACCGTATTCTGGTACAGCCATACCCGCTTGGATCCGGATTTGGTAAGAATTTGCAATACCCCACTGGCCGTTTCATTATTATTAATGGTATGAATGTATTCTTCAAATTCCGCGTGGTATTCGGGAGAAATAATCATTTTGAGGTCAAGGCCAATCACCTCTTTTTTACTATAACCACTCAATTTTTCCGCGGCGGGATTTAATTCAAGTATTACACCGTCCATATCATGCAAACAAATAATTGTTTGGGTATTATTAAGCACTACCGCTTTTTCTTTTTCACTTTTCTTTAAAGCAAGTTCCGACAATTTTGCTACGGTGATATCCTGAACCGTACCAAATTCACCGATATACTCGCCAGCTTCATTAAGGCGTGGTTTACTATTAGAAATCATGTAATGCACCCGCCCTTCTATTATGTAACGGTATTCAACTTCTACTCTTTGCAAGCTGGTTTTGCATAAGACCTTACCTTCTTTTACACGTTCCAGATCATCCGGATGAATATTCTTAAATATTTCTTCGGAGGAAATAAAGCCTTCGGATGGTAAGTTAAACAGTTGTCTCAGTTCAAAAGAAATATTATTATTGCCATCCGCATCCATCTCCCACGAACCAAGCCGGGCAACTTGCATAGCCTTTTGTAATTTATTTTTATTGGTGATCAATTGATTTTCCAATTCCTTCCTTTCGGAAATATCCTGCAGGATCGCCAGGAACTGGTAAGGCTTGCCATCCAAATCCAATAAAGGTACAATGGTAGTATCTGCCCAATACGTCCTCCCATTATTATTCCTGTTAACCAATTCGCCTTTCCATGTTTTGCCGGCAAGCAATACATCCCAAATAGGTTTTGCAATCCGCTTATCTCTCAAACTTATACTGATTGACCGGTAATCATTCCCCAATAATTCTTCTTCCTTTTGTTCATTTATTTCACAGAATTTGCTATTTACATGGATTATTTTCCCGTCAATATTAAATATAGTTACTATAGCAGATTGATCCAGCGCAAATTTATAATCAGCTACTTCTCTATATAATGCCTCTATCGCAATTTCTTTTTCTTTGCGACTGGAGATATTATTCTGGATAGCTATAAAATTGACTATTTCACCGGTTTCATCACAAATTGGTTTAATACTCATTGAAAGCCAAAAAGCACTGCCATTTTTATGATAAGTTAACAATTCTTCCACTACGGCCTCACCCATGTTTAATTTTTCAATCATGCGCTTTACCACAGTCTTATCGGTAAGCTGGCCATGTAGAATGCTCGATAATTCTTTCCCCTTTACTTCATCCAGGGTATAACCGTTTGTCTCTGTAAAGCCAGCATTTATCCATTGTACCCTTCCTTGCCCGTCCGAAATAACGATCGCTTCATTCACCTGCTCTACTATCTTGGCCAATAACTTTCTCTGCTGATCCCCGGTAGAGTTTAGAACTTGTTCATGCAATAGGCTGTGTTTTATTTCCTCGCTAAATAAAACCAGTTTTTCTCGCCTGATACCGTTGAAACAAAACAGCAGGCTAAAGAAAAGCGGAGATAAAACAATGATTACAAAATCGGGGGAGTATTCGAAAATATGAAACCAGGGACCCTGGAACCCATTTTGATAATTTAGCAGCAAGCCAATGACTATCAGGATAAAACCCAGGATAAATCCTGCAGCAGTACACTTAATTACACCAAAGTATTGGTTGTTTTTCATGGTAAATGGCGAACGGTAAATAGTATTTTATGTAATTTTTGCTTACTATAAAAAACAGGTTTGCCCGTAACACCTACCTTAACGTATTTCTAAACAATAAATTGCATACAATAAACCGATAGGTTTTTATGAAGGAAAAGCATTAACCGCGGTGGATTTTTTTGTGCCCGGCAAATCACGTTATGATTTTATCGCATAGCAAAAGGATGATCTGACTGCTTTCCCATCGTTAATAAGATAACAAAGCACGTCACAAGGGAGGGAATCCGCATTCCACAAACAAAAATTTTGGAAAATAAATCACCTGTTTTTTAAATCATTAGAGTTAAACCTGTTAAAACGAACAATATTATTCTTGTGTAATAATTCTCTGACGCGGTGAATCTTAGTTAATACCATTTCAATGTTTTTAACATCCTTCTCACCCTTTACAAAATAATCAAATGCTCCGTATTTTAATGACTGTATTACAGTTTCTACATCATCCGGTCCGCAGGTAAATATCATATAAATATCCGGGTTGTGTCTTTTGATCACTTTCAACACTTCTAAGCCCTTTAAAAAATCGACTCCATGACCATAGAAAATGATATCTGGTGGTGGGTGAAGTTTTTCAAAACATGCCAATGGATCACTGAAAACTGAAATGTCCGTGTAGCCTAGATTTACCAGATGCTGTTGAAATATATTCATATAAAATATATCATCATCAAGCAAATAAATTTTATAATCCTTTTTCAATTGCATTGTATTAGTTTTCCCTACGGTTTCATATTTAATGCCAAAATACAAGTCATTGATTTTTAGTATATTATAATTAAAAAGTGAAATTATTCTCTCATTTCAGGATTCAATTTCCAGATTTTAGAATTCCGGAAAGGAAGATCTTTCTTTGCCGGGAATATTCATTTCCATGGGTTAGTTTCACGAACGGTTATTGCAATTTGACACGGTTCTTGAACCAGGGATAGTTTAAATAGGGACAATGGATCTTAACAAAACCCAATAAGGACAATAAACAGGTTTCCAAAAAGTATTAAGCGGGTTTTAATCCTGGTATAAATATAACCAAAATATAAGCAATTTTTGCGCTTATGAGGCGCTACAGGAATCTTGTCCGTACTTACCAAAAATTCATGAATAACCAGTAAAAAGATAACGCGGTGCGAAATAAAAAAAAACGATTAAGTTTGAATCAATTATAATTCATGACAAAATCAGAAATAAAATTTTTAGAAGGGCCGCAAAACCGCTGGAAGGAATTTACTTTTACACTTCAGGTATTGTTTGAATTTATTAAAGGATTCAGGGCATTACATTTTGTCGGACCCTGTGTTACCATATTTGGCTCAGCAAGGTTTAAAGACGGACACCCTTTTTATGAAAAAACGGAGGAACTTTCCGGTAAGATCGCCCAACTGGGTTTTACCATCATGACTGGCGGTGGTCCTGGCATTATGGAAGCGGCCAACAAAGGCGCAAGGGAAGTAGGCGGCAGAAGCGTTGGTTGCAATATAGTGCTGCCACAAGAACAACATCAAAATCCCTATTTGGATAAATGGGTAAATATTAAATTCTTTTTTGTTAGAAAGACTTTACTAATAAAATATTCTTACGCCTTTATTGTAATGCCAGGAGGGTTCGGCACCCTGGATGAATATTTTGAAGCGCTTACACTCATTCAAACCAAAATGATCAGGGAATTCCCAATTGTAATTTTTGATACCGGTTTTCATAAACAATTAGTAGCACATATTGACCGGATGAAAGAAGCAGGGACAATATCACCGGATGATCCGCATTTATTTTTGTTTACCGATTCAGTTGATGAAGCCGTTGCCTATATTCAAAAAAATAGTATTATAAAATTTAAGCTGCACCCGGAAAAGCTTCGTAAGGCTCGCAGGTGGCTATGGGAAGTCAACTGAATGAGAAGTTCACCCCGGCATGGGATCCTTGCAGACTTCACCCGGCAAGTGTTATGTCAAACATACAATGACTCATGATCCGCGAATTTTCACGGTGAGTCGCCATTGGTGGGGACCCACCACGAAATTCATTGCCGACAATTCGAAGTTGGTATCACCTGGTCTATGATTGATTAGTAGTAGCCCTTGTTTTACTTCCCGGCACATTCCTGCGTAGCC
>JBDTWP010000414.1:0-6123 GCA_040006615.1 Ferruginibacter sp. | reverse complement strand
AAATTATGCATCATGAGGATTAATTCGTCATTTTCTCAAGCAGTGATTTTTTTTCAACCCCTCGACCGCATAAAATAAGGCATACATGATTAACTTTATAGCAACATCAAACATTGACTGCATATAAATCAATATTAATATTTGTCATAGCCTGTATTGTCTTAACTGCTTCAGCCCAAAATAAAGGTTATGAAAGCATTTCGATAGCACAAGGTTTATCGCAGGGTATGGTGTTTGCCACCTTGCAGGATAAGGAAGGTTTTATATGGGTGGCAACAAAAAATGGACTAGACCGTTATGACGGATATGGTTTCAAAGTCTTTACCAACGATCCGTATAATTCAAATTCTCTAAGCAGCAATACTGTGACGGCACTCTTTGAAGATGGCAGGGGCCTGATATGGGCAGGTACACAAAACGCGGGTCTTAATGTGTACGATAAAAAAAGCGAGCAATTTTATCGGGTCATCAACAGGGCTAATGATGCCAGCAGTCTTTCCGGCAACAGGATACGCAATTCAATTGTTGAAACCAATGATGGAAAAATACTCGTGCCTGCCGAAGACGCCGGTTTTAATGTAATTACCGTTACTGCCAACTTCTTTAAAAATAAGACGGCACCCGTTATTGTAAGGTTATCGCTGCCGGGTAACGAACAGGTTTATGGCATTGGAAAAGACAAAACAGGCACTATATGGATCAGCAGCTATAGCAATAAGGTGTATCGGTTTGATCCTGAAAATAACACTTTTATTTTGTTCAGCAATCACCGGTTTTATAATAACGGGTATGCTACGGAAGACGGTGGATTATGGATCAATAACAATTTTTTTCTTTGGGATGGTGCAAATGTGGTACCGCTGTTTGACACGGCAAAGATTAAAGCCGGTAACCTGCTCCTGAAGTCCAAAAACGAACCATGGATAGATTTTCACGAAGAACTTTTCTATTATGACATAACCAGATGGGAACCTGGCAAAGCTATGCAATGGGATTATGATAAGCATCTTGCCAAAGATTCCAAAGTATTATTCCCTTTCCTGGTTGATCGTTCAGGAATACTTTGGGCGGGTACCAAAGGATATGGCCTGCGCAAATATAATATCGCATCAGGCCGGTTCAGGCCGGAGGCTCCGGGATACAGCGTCAGGTATATTGTGCCTTCGTCTAACGGCATTTTTTTGGGAGCATATCCTTATGAGTGGAGAAAGCTTGTAAAAGATTCAGTAGAAAGAAATGTGATAGATAAATTTTTTCGGCTGAATACGATCGATAACATAGTTATCTCTAAAACAGGTGATTACTGGATAAGAATTGACGATATAGACAGAGATGCAGGACTATATCAATATAATCCCGGGACGGGCAGATTAATTGCATTTCCCTCTGTTCAATTTAATCACGGCGAAGGAGATAAGCAACCTATGATTGAAGACAGTAGGGGGAATATCTGGATGCCGGCATTGGGTGGCACATTTACCAGGATCAATGAAGTAACAGGTAAGACTGATACTTTTACGATCAACACCAGGCGTATAAGGCCCATGCTTACCAAAGCGCTTTGCACCGCTTTGTATGAAGATGGAAAGGGTGTGTTTTGGACAGGTACAGAAGAAGGATTTGCAAAACTTGAATTAAATGGAAACAACAATCAACCTGCCGTAACATGGTATTTTAATAATGCCGCCAACCGCAATTCTTTAAACTATAATCATGTATCCTGTTTTCTCGATGATTTTGCGGAGCCGGATAAATATATCTGGATAGGTACAAAAGGCGGCGGACTAAACCGGCTGAACAAAAACACCGGTGATTTTTTTCATCTCACTACAAAAGACGGTTTGCCCAACGATGTAGTGTATGGTATTTTGGCAGATGATAGAGGCAACATCTGGGGCAGCACCAATAAAGGAATCTTTTGTTTACTACCACCCGCAAACAAAAAGGGTGACCATTGGCAATTCAGAAATTTTACCAAATCGGATGGCCTCCAGGATGATGAATTTAATACAGGGGCTTACGCCAGGCTGAACAACGGCGATCTTGCATTCGGCGGTGTAAATGGACTCAATATCTTTAATCCTGCAGAAGCGCTCGTGGCCGGCTATTCGCCCGATGTTTTTATTACTGATATATTGGTAAATAATGAGCCCCTTGCTCCCAATGATAAAACAGGTATACTGCTACAATCCATCGAGCAAACAAAAAGCATTACACTAAACTGGTTACAGGATATTCTTACCCTTGAATTTTCGTCGCTTGATTTTACGGCGCCCGGGCAAAATAAATATCGTTTTCAATTAGCCGGTGTTGATAAAGATTGGGTAGAAAGCGGCAGTCGTCGCACGGCCACTTATCTGCACCTGCCACCCGGCAAATATGTATTCAAACTTCAGGGCACTAATAGCCAGGGTGTATGGAGTAACAAAATTGCGGAACTCCAAATCAAGGTATTGCCTCCGTGGTGGCGCAGCTGGTGGGCTTATTTGTGTTACGCTTTGTTGCTGGGTTTGTTCATCTGGGCCTATTTCAGATTTACATTAAACAGGGCAAAACTTAAGGCACAATTGAGCTTTGAACAACTGGAAGCAAAACGGGTGAAAGAACTGGATACTGTAAAAACACAACTCTATACCAATATCACGCACGAATTCAGAACGCCTCTTACCATTATACTGGGTATGGCCCAGCAGGTTATTAATAAGCCTGGTGAATATTTCAATACAGGTATGGATATGATTATCCGTAATGGCCAGAATTTATTGAAGCTGGTTAATGAAATGCTGGATCTATCAAAATTAGAAACTGGAAAAATGTCATTGCAACTGGCCAATGGAGATATAATTAATTTTCTGCGTTATATTGTTGAATCCTTTCATTCACTGGCAGAGAGCCAGCGCAAGCAACTCCATTTTTTATCAGATATTGATGTGCTTGATGTTGCTTATGACCCGGAGAAGATTCGCCAGGTTGTGACAAATTTGCTATCCAATGCTTTAAAATTTACACCTGAAAAAGGCAACATATATATATCCGTTAACGAAAATGTCCTGGCCGGGCATGCACAAAAAACCGGTTTAGTTATAAAAGTAAAGGATACAGGTATTGGAATACCCGGAGACCAGCTTGAACATATCTTTGATAGATTTTATCAATTGGACAATAGCCTCTCAAGAAAAGCGGAAGGAACCGGAATCGGGCTTGCCCTTACCAAAGAGCTTGTCAAATTAATGGATGGAGAGATCACGGTCAAGAGTCCGCCCCCCGGAAATAACCGGGGAAGTGAATTCACGGTGTTGCTGCCATTAACAAAAGTGACTGATGAGGGAGCTGGTAATATTGCTTCTCTTTTACAAATCAGCTACAATCGCACAATACAGGCAGCCCCGGAAAACAAAACAGTCATCACTAACGGACAGGATGCCGCGAAACCACTTATTCTCCTGGTTGAAGATAATGCTGACGTAGTGGCTTACACGGCGTCCTGCCTGCCCGATTATCGCCTGGCAGTTGGCGAAGACGGAAAAGAAGGTTTTGAAATAGCAAAAGAAATAATTCCTGATCTCATCATTACTGATGTGATGATGCCTTTTGTTGATGGATTTGAATTGTGCAAACTTTTGCGAAGCGATGAAAATACCAGTCATATCCCCATCATAATGCTTACAGCTAAAGCAGACATCGAAAGTAAACTCGAAGGATTAAGTACAGGTGCAGATGCTTATCTGGAAAAACCATTCCACAAAGAAGAATTATCGATTCGGATAAATAAATTACTCGAGCTCCGAAAAAATCTTCAGCAATATTACCTAAAAAAAGCCGGCCTTACTGATGTTGCTCAGTCACCTGCGATGCTTTCCGCAACAGGAGAGATGATGCTAAATGACAAAAAGGAAAATGAGTTTGTAAAAAAAGTAAGAGAGACAACGGAGCTGTATTTGACAGAAACAAATTTCACCGTGGAGCAATTGTGCAAATTAGTTTTTATGAGCCATTCCCAATTGCATCGCAAGCTTGATGCGTTGACCGGGTGTTCACCTAATAAATTTATCCGCATGATTCGTTTCAACAAAGCAAAAGAATTGTTGAAAGATCCGTCGAATAGTATTGGCTCGGTGGCCCTGGATTGCGGTTATAATGATCCGGGTTATTTTGCCAGGATCTTTAAACAGGAGTATGGCGTAACACCGCAGGAGTGGCGGGTGAATAACAAATTGTCCCATTTGAATTGATATTATTCCGGTTGTTGGCAAGTTTGAGGAAAGAAGATAAAAGATACCTGCCAGAAGAAGGGTAATCGTTTACTCGTTTTTCCCTTTGGCCTCATAAATTGCATCTAACAGACCGTCCTTATAAAGGTCTTCTCCAAGCTGCCAAAACATAATTCCGCCAAGTCCCTGATCTATTACAAATTTTGTTTTCTCAGCCACAGAACGTTCGTCATCGTATGTAAAAAAATGATTCCTTGAAACGTTGTAAAAATATGGAGCATGCGCTGTGCTATCCCAATGAAAAACAAATCCGCTGTCAGGTGAAAGTTCGGTTTCAAATTTTCTTCTCGGCACACCTTTTAAAAACTTTCCCTGCTGATACAAACCATTTAGGGTATCCTTTACATTCTCAAACATTCTTCCATAAAATGCAGCGCCTATTACAATTTTATTTTTGTCAACGCCTTTCGCTATTAGTTGCTCAACACCATGGGCTGCCGATCCGGCGTTTGGCCCTGCAGAATATAAAGGTGTATGATGACCTGTAACCTTTGCGCCACCGCCAACAAGATCATACGACATCAGGTTGACTCTATCCATTTTTTTCATTACCGGTTTCCACTCTATCGCTGAATCGATAAACCTTTTAGAACCACCTGCAGCAAAGCTTAGCTCGTTCTTCCATCCGATTTTTTTGCGAACTTGTTTTACCAATGCCGTAAAATTCCTTTTGTCTTCTAATGAATATTTGTGGCCGGGATAACCACGTACAACCGGGTACTCCCAATCAAGATCAAGACCATCTGTTTGAAAATAATCATTAACCAATTTTACAGAACGTGCAAATTCTTTGCGTCCTCTCCTTGTTGCAAACACATCGGAGCATGTAGCGCAACCACCCCATCCGCCTAAGGAGAGCATCACTTTTAAATTGGGATTTCTTGACTTAAAGCTTACGAGCTTTTGTATCATCGCGGAATCTTTTGCATCATCTACTGAAAATTGATTTCCTTTTAAATGACCAAAGCTGAAAATAATGTGCGTCAGTTTTTCTATCGCAAAACTGTCTGCGTTTTGGCCACCTACATAATAAGCAAGTATTGAAATATCTTTTTTTTGGGCAAATAACAACAGTGCGGAAAACACAAAGAAAGTAACGAGAATAAGTTTATTGGCCATGATTGAAGAATTTATAGTTCAGGCAAAATTATTTAATTTCTATTTCAGGCAACAACTTTGCTTCATAAATTACAAATTCGCCAAAGAGTGCATTTCCCCTTCCCGGGGGAAAATTGCAACTTCGCAGCATTTATAACGGAAGTTTGTAACTTCCAACCAGAGGTATAAAACAGGCCAACGATGACCAAATGGATTTTTATCAATTGAAAGATCGATATGACAAACTCTTAAAAGTGACTAAATCATTGGCTTTGATAGTAATGTGTTATTCAGAGATCACTAACACTACTCGTCATTGAAAAAAAAATTTAGAGAGCAGGACTCGCCGTCTTAGGTAGCGAAAACATTTGGGCTTTTTCTTATCACTCCGTATTTTGATTTCCCAGGCGAGTCCCGTGAACTCTTGTAGCCCAAAAAACTGACAGCAGCAGGACTCGCCGTCTTAGGTAGCGAAAACATTTGGACTTTTTCTTATCCCTATATATTGCGGCGAGTCCTGAATTGACATTTTCTTAATCATTGAGCTTTGCCTTGCAAAGACTCGCCTGGGAAATCAAAAATCACTCCGTATTGCGGAGTCCTGCGTTGGCATTTACTTAATCATTGAGCTTTGCCTTGCAGAGGACTCGCCTGGGAAATCAAAAATCACTCCGTATTGCGGAGTCCTGCTGCGGACAGTTTTTTAGGTTGAAGAGTTCACTGGTAGAGACATCGCCTGGGAAATTGAAAGGAT
>JBDTWP010000413.1:0-6144 GCA_040006615.1 Ferruginibacter sp. | reverse complement strand
TCATGAATTGCGAAGGCGTAAAATTTATAGTCTTCAACCCTGTCAATTCCCCTGGAATTATGTTGCTCCTACTATGCCTCCCGGATTTATATAAAAAAGGCTCCCGGATCCGGGAGCCCTTTTATTAACTTTTTACCTTTCTATCTTTATCACATTAATTACCCTACCGCCGCTGCCTGCGTTATTACCAGTTATTCCTTTTGTCGTGATCATGATGCCAGCCATCCCTGCGGTCAAAACGGTTTCTCCTGTCATTGAATTTTGCGATAACAGAACGTATCTCATCATTAAGTTGCGATTCCAAAGCACACACCAGGCGTTCCTTTTTGGCTCTACGCATAAATAATTTGTTTTTAACAGATTCAATCTTCCTGTAATACTCCCTGTTAATAGAAGAAATCTCCATATCTTTTTCCCCTGCGCTGAAATAATAGGAACCTCTTTCATTACTGTTTCTGTCCCAGTTGTTGTTTACAGCCATTTCGCGGTCCCTGTTATTCCCATAGCTATCATCACGTTGATGATTGTTTTGTGCAAATGCTGCAGATGTCAACAAGGCTACCGAAGCCAAAATAGTAATTGTCTTTTTCATGATCTTAAATTTATGATTGTTATGAATGCCTATCAGATTGATAATTACTCAGGATGTTTACAAAAGAATTGTTAATAGCCTGACATATGGCATTTTTTGAAGATGGGTATGGGTAGTTGTTAGTACCGGGTTACATCGCATTATTATAGATGAAGGAATTCTGTTGCGGTCATCATTCACAGGGCTTCACCCTGTGCTATTATATTATGCCCTTAAGGGCTGCCAAATTTAGCGTGTTATAATGCTGGGTGGGTCATGAAATTCTACGGGTGGATGCGGCCCATCGGAGAAGAAATCAGTGTGACATAAGAGAACAATGCAAAATGCCGTGTCTTATTTTATAGTTGGTTCGATTAAGTCCCACAGGTTGCCGTACAGGTCTTCAAAAACGGCTACAGTTCCATACGCCTCTTTTGCCGGTTCACTTACAAAGCGGATGCAATTTTTTCTGTATTGATCATAGTCTCTCCCGAAATCATCCGTATGCAGGAACAAAAAAACTCTTCCGCCGGATTGATTTCCTATGCTTTGCGCCTGTTGTTCATTCGCAGCTTTGGCTAATAGCAAACAACATCCGGAAGAGCCCGGCGGAGCTAACCGGACCCATCGTTTATGCTCACTTAATATTGTATCTTCCTTAAGAATAAATCCGAGTTTTTGAGTATAAAATTGAATTGCTTCATCATAATCATTTACCAGAATGGAGATTTGTGCCAGGTATTGTTTCATGTAGCAATTTTCAAAGTGAAGTAATAATAATGATATTTAAATTGGTGAATGGTGAATCGAAAAGTATTGACAATTCACCGTTAAACCCTGGAGATTTAACCAGGATGCAGTTAAAAAAGAAACGCTCCATTGACCATCACTTTATCAATCAGATTTGTTCCAAATGAATAAGGCAAACAGGCCAATGACGGAATGGGTTTGGTAATAATGAGGTTCGCCTTTTTACCAATCGTGATACTTCCCAGCTGGTCTCCAACCTCCATCGCATAGGCTCCATTGATAGTGGCTGCATTGATTGCTTCTTCAGGCAACATTTCCATTTGTATACAACTCATTGCGACTACCAGGTTCATATTACCACTTGGTGAGGAACCGGGATTATAATCCGATGCCAAAGCCACTGCACAACCGGCATCAATTAATTTGCGCGCTGGTTGAAAGGGCATACGCAGGAAGAAAGCCGCAGTTGGTAATAAAGTGCAGAGGCCACCCCATGTTTTGTCCGATAACAATTTTATGTCCGCAGCGGTCAATGTTTCCAAATGATCAAGTGACACCGCATCTAACCTTTGCCCCATTTCTATTCCGCCAATACTATTTAGCTGGTTTACATGAAGCTTTGGTTTTAATCCATACATCATTCCGGCCCTGCAAATTATGCCTGTTTCTTCCGGAGAAAAAAAACCCGTTTCACAAAATACATCTATATAGTCAGCTAATTTTTCGGATGCAATTACAGGTATCATTTCATTAATGATCATTTCAATGTAGCCCTGGTGGTCATCCTTAAACTCAGGCGGATAACTATGAGCCCCTAAAAAAGTTGCTTTGATGGTTACGGGTGATTTTTGCTTTAATTTCCTGATAACCCTTAACATTTTCAACTCCCCGGCTACCGTTAAACCGTAGCCGCTTTTTATTTCAAGCGCCCCTGAACCCAATTTACTAACCGCTTCGAGCCTTGTCCAGGCTTCGTTGAAAAGCGCATCTTCGCTGATTTCATTTATCTTTTTTGAGGAATTGATGATGCCCCCACCCTTTGCCGCAATCTCTGCATAAGTTAGCCCTTTGATCCGATCAACAAATTCGCCTTCTCTCCCTCCCGCAAATACAATATGGGAATGGCTATCACACCAGGAAGGCATAACAAACTGCCCACTGACATCAATGATTTCTTTCGGTAATTGCGGAACGCTTAATTCCAGTTCATTCATTTTGCCATAGCCTGCTATTACTCCGTCTTCAATTAATACAAAGGCTTTTTCAATTGCAGGCATCTCAGCCAGTTCCTTCCCCCTAAGCACATGGGTTTGCGCTCTTGTACCAATGAGTTGTTCAATATGAGTGATCAGCGTGGTCATTTTTTTTTGAAGGCTTTTTCGATAGCCTGCACCTTTTTAAAAAAGTGTAAGATCTGGCAGGGAAGCGACTACAAATTTTTCCATACATCCTTCCCAAATTGTTCCAAACCCGGATCCCTTGCACCCATTAACAATAAAACAGATGAACCAGTTAAATGAGGACGAACAGCAGTCAAAAAATCATTCCTATTTTCCACAAAAAATGCATTGCTACCCAATGATTTCAAATCCCTGATCAAATCATTGGCCGAAATATCTTTCAGGGCAGTACCTCCGGCATAAAAAATTTCACTCATCCATATTTCATCTTCCGGCCTTAATGCCGCGGCAATTTCCTTTACAAAGTCATCTTTTAAGAACCTGGTAGGGCCATAGCCATGTGGCTGAAACCAGGCCACAACCCTGGGAGCTATATACTGGCAGGCGGCAATAGACGCGGCGCATTTAGCGGGGTTATGAGCATAGTCATCAATAACCCATACGCCATTTTTTTTTCCCAATACCTGGTGCCTGCGGTAAATTCCTTCGTAATTTTTTAATGCAGCAGCACAATCCTGTAAGGAGACACCTAACTGGTTAGCCACGCAACTTGCGGCGACAGCATTTTCCATATTGTGTTTGCCTACCGTATTTATTGAAAACGGGATACCGGCTATTTTGTATTGAATAGTGAAACCGGATTGACGAAAATCTTTTGCCTGGTAGCCTGCAGGAATAGTTTCACCGGTACTAAAATCATGATCAATATTCACAGATAATTGTCTTGATAAATCATTCGACTGGTTAACAACAAATAATTCCTTTGTATTATTTCTAAATTGTCTAAATATATTCATCAACTCATCAATTTCCTGGTGATCTTTGTCGATGTTGAGCAACAATCCAACTTCGGGATGGTACTGTACGATGGAACCATCGCTCTCATCAGCTTCTATTACCAGCCACTGCCCCGCTCCCACCTGTGCATTCCCAATTTTACCCTCCTTAATTATGCTTACCAACCCCGCCCCGCTGATAATGCCTGGTTGTAATTCTGCAAATTTCAAAATATCAAATAACATAGCACTGGTGGTGCTTTTACCTGATGTGCCGCCAATTGCAATGGTCTTTTTACTATTTGCAATCAATGCCAGTAATTCAGAACGCCTGATGATGGGTATACCTGATTCTTTTGCCTTCCTCACCTCAGATACCGTATCCTCAACGGCGGTGGATACCACCACGAGTTCAGTGCGTTCATTGATCCCGTCACCATTTTGCAAAAAGCATCGTATTCCTGCAGATTCCAGTTTTTCCTTTACTTCATTGTACTCACCGGGTGCAAAAAAACGGTCGCTTCCGGATACGTTTTTCCCAATACCGGCTAAATATTGAGCGATAGCGCTCATACCGGTACCCGCAACACCAATAAAGAAAATATTTTCAAAATCGTTTATCCCGGAGATCATGTATAAAGAATTGACATGTGTAAATTTTATGGTGAATGGTCAATGGTCAATCGTGAATCGTAATTACCTGAGGTTGTATGATTCTCAATCACCTGGTTTCATTGGCATTTGCTCATTGCCCATTGCCCATTGCCAATTGCCCATTGCTCATTGCTCATTGCTCATTGCCAATTGCCCATTGCCCATTGCCAATTGCCCTTTGCTCCTTCACCAACCACCCTTCAGCTTATTGTCGTATTATGATGCAATGTCCGGTAGGCCAATAAAAGGCTAACCGTCATAAATATACCGCCTAAAAAAAATGCCGCACCTGCAAATTGAACCTGGGATGTTGGTTTTATAAAGTAAGAAAATAAGCTGGTCATCAGCACCGGCCCGATGATATTTGTTAAGCTCATGATGCTGGTTAAGCCTCCCTGTAATTCGCCCTGTTGATTTGCGGGTACCTGGCCGGAGATGATCGATTGTAATGCAGGTCCACCAATGCCTCCCATGCAATAAGGAACCAAAAAAACGAACATCATCCAGCTTTGTGACGCGAAGGCAAATAAAAATAGTCCTGCCGCATACAATGCCAGTCCAATATATACACTTCGCTTATTTCCAAGGAATGGGTTAATGAACCGTATCAATCCTCCCTGCACAATACCAACCAGTAACCCAACCAAACCCAGTGAGAGTCCGATCATTTTTGCACTCCAGTTAAACTGCTTAATAGTGAAAAACGACCAGGTACTTTGCACGGCATTGGCTGCCAGGTAAATCAGAAAAAACGAGATCACCAGTCCGCTTACAGCCGGATATTTTCTTAATTGCTTCAAGGTACTCATTGGATTGGCCCGCTTCCAATCAAATGCCCTCCTGTTTTCAATTGCTAACGACTCCGGCAACACAAAGTAACCATAAGCACAATTCAACAGGCTTAGACAGGCAGCTACAATAAAAGGTATCCTTACACCATATTCGCCCAAAAGTCCTCCCACCACAGGGCCAAGAATAAAACCAACCCCGAAAGCAGCCCCAACCATTCCGAAGTTTTGCGCCCGGTTTTGAGGTGTACTGATATCCGCAATATACGCCGTGGCGGTAGTAAAACTGGCGCCTCCCAAACCCGCAATAATTCTACCCAAAAATAGCCAGCCTATGGAAGGTGCAATGGATAAAAAAATATAATCAATACCTAATCCAAATAATGAGCATAACAAAACTGGCCTTCTGCCGTACCGGTCACTCAGGTTACCCAATAATGGTGCAAACAGGAACTGCATACTTGCATAAGCAAAGGCCAGCCAGCCACTATACCTGGAGGCTTCACTAATATTTCCATGAATCAGTTCTTCAATTAACCCTGGTACCACCGGAATGATCAAACCGATACCGGTAACATCTATCAGTAAAGTAATAAAAATAAAGCTGATTGCCGCAGAACGATTGGAGGCCATAGAAAACAAAGATAGCCCCCAACTCCTGATTGACAATGTCCTTTAGTTAAGAAAAGCCTGCCATAAAAAAAGAGCTCAATAATTGAGCTCTCTTTTTGTAGTATATCAGTTTGGAATTACCATCTGTTGCCACCACCACCGCCGCCGCGATTGCTGGAATATCCGCCGCGATTCCCACCGCTGCTTCTTTCTTCTCTTTCTTTAGCAATTGAAACAGACATAGCTCTTCCTTCAACTTCTTTGTTGTTTAAACCCAGCATTGCATCCTTACCTTCGTCGCTGGAGGGCATTTCAACAAAACCAAAACCACGTGAGCGGCCTGATTCCCTGTCCATAATTACTTTGGCAGAAGAAACGGTACCGAATTTAGAAAAAAGCTCGTTAAGTTCAGCATCATTTGTGTTGAAACTCAAATTTGAAACATAAATGTTCATAATCTTAAAAATTATTAAATAAAAAAATAAAATACCTGTGACGGTAACTAAGGACAGACTTTTAAGAAGAGAAAACTAATACGTGGAGAAGTAAAAAATTGAATCTATCTATAAAACATGCTCATTGAGCTATAATCA
>JBDTWP010000412.1:0-6156 GCA_040006615.1 Ferruginibacter sp. | reverse complement strand
TCATTAATTATTTCTACCTGCATATTATCCTTACGGGAGGAATTGACGCATCATTAATTATTTTTACCCACATATCATCCACGGGATTGAGTGGCGCATCATTAATTATTTCTACCTGCATATCTTCCCTACGGGATGGATTGCCGGATCATTAATTATTTCTACCCACATATCATTCACGGGATGGAGCTTATGAATAAAGAGATTATTGAATATTGTTTTTAAAAAGTATAGGTTGCAAAATTAAATTATCAATACACTAGTCTGACATCTTATCAATTAATTCTTTAAAAAGTTTGTAACATACCATGGCAGTCATATTGTTAATATCCCTTATGGGGTTGTATTCTACCAGGTCGGCGCCTACAATTTGCACTTCAATATTTTGTATGATCCTGATGAGTTCCCGGGAGCTTAATCCGCCGGGTTCATGGTGAGAAACACCGGGCGCAAATGCGGGATCAAGTACATCTATATCTAAAGAAACATATAAAGGTGATTGCAGCGTTTCTAAAAAATCGAAATTGAATTTTTTCATCTCGGTAATTTTTACGCCATACTTATTTGCCTGTTCTCTCTGGTGCCTGTTTAATGTACGGATACCAACCTGGGTCAAAGATTTTATTTTCCCCTTTTCCAGTAACCTTGCAAATGGCGAGGCATGCGAATAAGGATTATTATAAAAATTTTCATAGAGATCGGCATGAGCATCCAGGTGAAGCACGTGTAAATCCGGGTACTTTTCACTAAAAGCATCAATAACAGGGTAAGAAACTGAATGATCTCCACCGTAACAAAAAACTTTAACGGGTTGTAAAAGTTCCCGGGTGATCGCCTGCTTTATTATTCCAAATGCATCGGCTGAGTTGGCGCCCTTAAAAGCAATATCACCCAGGTCTTCGTAATTTTTACCCTTTATAATTTCCCTTCCATTTTCGGAGTAGGCATTGGCCGAACCTTCATATTCCATTAAACCAATCCGGGTAGGCGCATAGGCGGGGCCTTTTAAAAAGGAAGAATTTAAATCAAATGGAATTCCAATGACTTTTATCATATTAGTAGTGTTATATTATTGTTTGCGGATGAACACCTATTCCAAATGTAATGAATATTTTGAATGTTTTTTTTTCAAAATCAGGTTCTCCTACTGTTTGTCCTATTGCGTTTGTTTGACACAATAATTATAGCTTTTAGTATTCTTTTCCTGAAAATTCCCGTTATCTTGCAGTCCAATTTAAATTAGCCCGAATTATGAGTTTTAATAATTTCAAAGTTCCTTACCCCGTAAATGAGAATTACAGCAAACGGGTTGCCTATTTTTCTATGGAATTTGCTGTTCATCAGCCATTAAAAATTTATAGCGGCGGGCTTGGATTTTTATCGGGTTCGCATATGCGCAGTGCGCATGAATTAAAACAAAATTTAGTAGGGATCGGTATTTTGTGGAAATACGGATATTACGACCAGGCGCGCAATGCTGATCAAACACTGCAGGTGCAATGGAACGAAAAAATTTATAATTTTTTAGAAGATACCGGCATTAAATTCCAGATAAATATTCATGACCATCCAATTTGGGTAAAAGCATGGTACCTGAACCCCGAAACATTCAATAGTGCTCCGTTGTTTTTATTAAGCACGGATTTGCCTGAGAATGACTATGTAACACAAACCATTACCCACCGTTTATATGACGGTAACCTTGCTACCAAGGTAGCCCAGTTTATTTTGCTGGGCGTGGGGGGGGCTAAATTAATGGATGAAATAAACTTTAATCCTGAAGTTTACCATTTGAATGAAGCACATGGCCTCAGTGCTGCTTTTTATCTTTACAGTAAATTCGGAAAAATTGAAGAAGTAAGGAAGCGATTAAGATTTACCACCCATACGCCTGAAGAGGCGGGAAATGAAAAGCATGATATCTTTTTATGCCAGAAGATGAGTTACTTCTGCGGAATGCATATTGATGACGTGAGGAAGTTGACAGGGATCAACGATGATCTTTTTAATCACTCATTGGCGGCTTTGCGTTTCGCAAAACTTGCGAATGGCGTTTCACAGCTGCACGGCGAGGTAAGTCGTAAAATGTGGGGTAAGTATCCTGATATTTGCGAAATTAAAGCCATCACCAATGCGCAAAACTGGCTTTACTGGGCAGATAAACAATTATATAAAGCTAAAGTGGATGGTAATGATATTTGGTTCGACGACCGTAAAAGATACTTGAAGAAAAGAGCCCTGGATATAGTTGCTGACCAAACAGGGAAATTAATGGATCCTGACGTATTGACAATTGTATGGGCCCGACGCTTTGCCGGTTATAAACGGGCCGAATTGATCACAAGGGATCATAAACGCTTTGAGGCATTATTAAGCAATACCAAATATCCTGTACAGATCATTTGGGCAGGAAAGCCTTATCCGTTGGATTATCCCGCAATCAATGACTTCAACCACCTGGTACATCTAAGTAAGCAATATAAGAATGTCGCTGTCTGTATTGGATACGAACTCGCCTTAAGCAAGCGTTTAAAACAGGCAGCTGATGTCTGGCTCAATAACCCAAGGGTACCAAGAGAAGCGAGTGGTACAAGTGGTATGACAGCGGCAATGAATGGAGCGGTTAACTTTAGTACCAATGATGGATGGATCTGTGAATTTATACATAATGGTAACAATGGTTTTGTAGTACCGCCAATCGACTACGAAAACATACAAGTGCAGGAACAGGATGAATATGACCTTGACCAGTTGTATGAGATCCTTGAAAAAGAAATTCTTCCTTTGTATTATGATAATAAAGATACCTGGAGAGATATCATGAAAAATGGAATGAACGATGTGCAGGTTCAGTTTGATAGTAACAGAATGGCAGATGAATATTACCAGATCCTATACAAATAACAACTAATGCTGTGTTAAATGTAAATTAGAGTACTATTTAATTTATAACACGAATTATAAGGCACGAATTACACGAATAAATACAGGAGCTTATTGATAATTTGTAATTCGTCCATAAAATTCGTCTTGCCAACATTGAGTCATTTTATACTTAACATTACACTAATATATTCCGGCTGCTGCAGGGATCTGTTAAGATCATGCCGGAACCAGTACGGCAAAGCCGGGGTAATATCGTTGGTAATGTACAGGGCATTGAGGTGTTGATACAACAGGTTGGGCAAACAGCATCTATCTTTTGAATCATCTCCTGAATTAACGATCAATGAAAAAAATTCTATTCTTATTTCTCATTGCAGTCTCAGTTAATCATTTACCGGCGCAACAGACGATCGTTCAATACCTTTCGGGTACTGATAAGGACCACACGGTGCAATGGGATTTTATGTGTACTTCAGGCAGAAACAGTGGAAAATGGTCAACCATCCCGGTGCCTTCCTGCTGGGAAATGCAGGGCTTTGGCTCCTACAACTATTACCAGGATACCCATAACCCCGACGAACAGGGACTATATAAATTCAATTTCAATTTAGCCCCGCAGCATAAAGGCAAAAAAGTGTTGATTGTTTTTGATGCGTCAATGACTGATACTGATGTAAAAATAAATGACCGGCCGGCGGGTCCTTTGCACCAGGGTGGCTTTTATCAATTCAAATTTGATATTACTGACCTGGTGCGATTTGATAAGGCCAATTTGCTGGAAGTAACAGTCAGCAAGAAATCTGCTAATAATTCCGTGAACCGTGCGGAACGCAAGGCAGATTTTTGGTTATTCGGAGGTATCTTCCGCCCTGTATATCTGGAAATTCTTCCTGTCAATTTTATTGAAAGAGTTGCTATTGATGCAAAGGCAAACGGAGATTTCACCATGCAGGTGTTCTGCAATGCAACCGCTAAGCAAACCGTACGTGCCAGGGTGTATGACCTGAAAGGAAAGGCAATTGGGCAGGCCTTTAGCATGGTACCGGGAGATAGCATGCTGCACAGTCATTTTACCAATATCAAATTATGGAACCCCGAGCAACCCAACCTTTATAATGTAACAATATCAGTTAATGAAGGCACTAAAGCCATCCATACTATTCAGCAACGTTTTGGTTTTCGAACTGCAGAACTTCGCAGGCAGGATGGCTTTTATGTAAACGGGAAAAAAGTGATCTTTAAAGGCGTGTGCCGCCACAGCGAATGGCCTGAAACGGGGCGAACACTTAGTCGCGGTATTCACCTGATGGATATCGCAGCAATGAAAGGGATGAACATGAATGCGGTCCGAATGAGTCATTATCCACCCGACAAGGAATTTTTGGATCTATGCGATTCGCTTGGCTTGTTTGTGCTGGATGAGCTAACCGGCTGGCAGGCTGCATATGATACCACGGTAGGTAGAAAATTAGTGAAAGAATTAGTCATACGTGATGTGAACCATCCTTCCGTCGTTATTTGGGATAATGGAAATGAAGGCGGCTGGAATCGTGCGCTGGATGGCGATTATGATCTGTACGATCCGCAGAAGAGGCATGTAATCCATCCCTGGGAAAGGTATAACGGAACCAATACCAAACATTATCCTGATTTCAGCTATATTCAAAATGAAGCAGCCAATGCAAAAGAGGTATTCTTTCCTACAGAGTTCATGCATGGCTTGTTTGATGGCGGTCATGGCGCTGCGCTGGAAGATTTTTGGAATGCTATGATGAAGCATCCGCATAATGCAGGAGGATTTTTATGGGCATTGCATGATGAAGGAGTGGTTCGTGCAGACAGGCACGACAGCATTGATGTTAACGGTAATTCAGCACCTGATGGCATTGTAGGCCCGCACCGTGAAAAAGAGGGAAGCTATTATACAATAAAGGAAATTTGGAGCCCGGTTTATATTGATACCAGGCTGGCCCTTCAAAATTTTAATGGCAGGATTAACATAGAGAACAGGTACCTCTATACCAACCTCGGCCAGTGCAAATTCGAATGGAAACTCCTGGTTTTTCATAGCGCCGGAGAAAAAGGAACTGGTACGAAGCTGGTGCAAAAAGGCTTCGCCAGATCACCCTCCCTGGCGCCGGGTGAAAAGGGGATCCTGAATGTTCCCTTACTGCCCGGCAACAATGCAGATGTTTTCTGTCTTTCGGCATTCAGTGCAAAAGGCGATACTATTTGTACCTGGAGCTGGGCTATTCATTCACCTGAAGTTCTTGTCAGAATACCGGTAACCGTGGCGAAAGTGGAAGGGGTTTCCATAATAGATAATGAACAATCCCTGGCAGTTTCCTGTGATGGCATCGTGTATCACTTTGATAAGAATACAGGGTTGCTTCAAAAAGTGAACAATGGCAAGAAGGATATTTCTTTCGGTGGTGGTCCGGCCCTGGCGTCCGGGATACAAATACTGTCTGTTTTCAAACAATCTCACCTGGGCGATGCTTATATAGTAGAGCCATCTTATAAAGGCGACAGCCTGCGGGTGAAATGGATCTTTCAAACAGGCAAACTCCCAAAACTGGAATACAGTTATCTCACCAGCGATACCGCAGCTTTTATGGGCATTACGTTCACCTTCCCCGAGGAAAAAATAAACGGAATGAAATGGATGGGCAGAGGGCCTTACCGGGTTTGGAAGAACCGTTTAAAGGGGCAACAGTTGGGTGTCTGGGAGAAAGCCTACAATAATACTGTAACCGGTGAGAATTGGAACTATCCTGAATTTAAAGGATGGCATTCGGAATTGTACTGGGTAAAGTTGCAAAATAGGGAAAGTGATTTTATTGTTTACAACGGCCAGGAAAATATTTTCCTGGAAATGTTACAGCCCCGGAAGCCAAAAGCGGCTGGTAACACCAATACAAGTCCGCCCTTCCCTGAAGGTAACATTGGTTTTATGCATTCGATTTCCCCAATCGGTACCAAATTTCAAAACGCAGGATTAATGGGGCCACAAAGTCAGTTGAATGTGAGGCAGGGCAGTTTGCCACTGACGGGTGTTTTATATTTTGATTTCAGGTAACACGAATTTTATGCACGAATTACACGAATTGTCAATAAGCTCCTGCATTAATTCAAGTAATTCGGGTCTTATAATTCGGGTTATAAAATAAAGAGTACGCCAATTTAATTTATAGCATTAGGTATAATATTCGCAGACCTAAGCTGATAATAGGTTAGACTTCATTTTCTTTTTTTTCTTGATAAAAAAAA
>JBDTWP010000411.1:0-6178 GCA_040006615.1 Ferruginibacter sp. | reverse complement strand
ATACTCTCACCTGCGTCTGTTAGTTCTCATAATGTAATGGACGAAGTAAATTTTGCGCTGGAAAGCGGCAAGCTTGTAATACCGGTGATAATAGCGAAATGCATAGTGCCGTTCAGATTAAGACTATTTCAACATATCGATCTCACCGAAAATTTTAGTGAGGCATTCGAAAACTTAGTGTCATCCTTAAATATCGTCAAAAGTGCCACAACAAAGCCAGGCGCGATTTCTGTCACGCTTATAAACGGTATGGAAACTGCCGCAGGGTGGACCCTTACGGTTGATGACATGGATATCAAGACAGTATATGGCACTAAATATCAGATCACGAATGTTGCTACCGGATTACACAAGATTGAAGTTAAAGGTGTAATTAATAAGGAAACACTCTATGCTTCCGAACTGGTAAACCAACCTCCGGGAGAGATTACCTATGTTACCTTAACGCTTCGTCCATAACAGACCCTGTAGGATAATAAACGGTTTTTACTGGCAGCTTCACGGTATACAATTTTCCCTGCTGCTGGTAAGGCAATATTTGGAAAAATAAATTAACCGTTATGAAAAAAATATTAGTTCCCTTTTATTTTTTCTTTGACCTTTTAAGTCTTTTGTTTTCTCAAAATGCAGGTTTTGACGCCTCCAACCCAGCGCACTTGTAAAGTTAGATATCACCGGTGTCAACATGGCACCGCAGTATTAAAGACAGGAAAATAGAGAAGGAAAGATATCTTTGCCAATGCACAAAAAAGTAAGCCCCACCATTGCCGACTTAGCTGGCAGTACAGATATCAAAGCCAAACATTTACCGGAAGCGATTCAATACTGAAGTTTGAATAGGGAGCGTTGGGTTGGATAATTTGAAAGGACAAATCCTTGTATTTGCAGTGGTGCTTCAGGATACATTTTACAATTATATTTTATTTTCTTACATTTAATTCAATTATAACATAAATATTATTTTTATGTTGATACAAATAAAACAAGCAGTTTCTACCTGCAGGCAGGCAGTATTGCTTTGTACATTTTCCGTAGGGTGCTGGTTTTACGAAACTAACGCTCAAACAATTTATGTTGACAGCAGCGTGGCAGTTAGTGGTAATGGCAGCAGCTGGGTGAGCGCCTACAAGGAATTACGGGATGCATTACTAAATATCCGTACCAATAACACCATCACAACAATAGCGGTTGCAAAAGGTACTTATAAACCAACTAACGATACCAATATTGATTCCGCTTTTTGTATTTACCGGGGTAATGTAAAGATTTATGGAGGTTATCCAGGTGGTGGTGGCACCCGGGATTTTAATGCCAACCGGGTTAATTTGACCGGGATTGGGGATAATGAATATAATACCAGCTACCATGTGTTTATAGTGGCAGGACTTCCTGTAAATGCTGATAGCGTTGTATTGGATGGACTCACCATAAATGGTGGAAGTTCAATTAGCTGGTCTTATGAACATTCCTATAACAACCAGCCAATCAAGGGTTTTACGGGTGCCGGCCTTTGTTTACAAAACAACTGGAGTGGTAGCAAAATCGCAGTCAGCAATTGTAATTTTATTAATAATCATGGCAATACCGGCGCGGGGATATACAGCTACTTAGCCGGTTCCCTGTTTATCAATAATTGTGTTTTTGACTCAAATACCGCACATGGGGGTCTCGACTTAGGTTTCGGCTATGGTGCAGGTTTATACAATTACAAAACCACTGCAAGTATCAGCAATTGCTTATTCAGTAAAAATAACTCCACGGGCCGCCCCTGTACGGGAATCGGTTTATGCAATGTACATTCTTCCATAACTGTTTTCAACACTGCCTTTACCGCTAATTCAGGGCCTTCAAACGGCGGAGCCATCGCAAATACCGATAGTGCCGATGCTGTTATAAGCTATTGTACATTTACGGATAATGCTGTTGAGACTTTTTTTTTCACCAGTGAAAGTTATGCCAGTTGCATATATAATTCGTCATCCCGGATCAATTTACACCATTCCAGCTTACTGAGAAACAGATCTGCGACCGGTGGAGCGGTGATTTTATGGGATTCGCATGATGCATCCATAAATAACGTGAGCTTTGCGCAAAATAGTGCATTGACTGGGGATAGCCATGGCGGTGGAATCACTAATATTTCAAGTTCTCCCGATATTAGTAATTGCCTTTTTTTGAATGACACGGCACTATTGGGTGGCGCTATCTACAATGGTGCAGGCTCTTCCCCCCGGGTGAACAATTGCACCTTCTACAGCAATTTTTCTGAGTTCTCTTACGGTGCAGGCGGAGCTATTTATTGTGCAGACAGTTCCGGTGGCAGATATACGAATTGCATTTTTTGGAAAGATACCGTCCGTTCCGAATTTAACTCCGGGCGGTATGAGTTTTACAGTGAAAATAATGGAAGCGATCTTTCCAAACCACGGCCTGCCGTTCTATATTCCATCATTAACAGCCCCTTTCCCATTTTAAATGTTCTCGACAGTGGCAACAACAGCAGTAATTACCCCCGGTTTATCGATACGGCAATCGCTACAATTGCTGGCGCCGATGGCATGTTTGGAACAGGTGATGACGGGTTAAGATTGCAACCCTGCAGTCCGGGTATTGACGCCGGGATCAACAGTGCCATTCCTGCTGGTATTACAAAAGACATTAAAGATGATGAACGTATTAATAATAATGCGGTTGATCTTGGATGTTTTGAAAACCCGGGCCCCATTATTACGGCTTCTACCACTATCGCAGGCAATAATGACAGTACCTTAAAATCCATTTATAATGCGTTGGACCTGATGCAGGATTGCAGGCTGCTCGCTACTGTCGTACCAACAGGAGCTGCGCCAGTGGCCGGTGGCGTAAAGGTAAAAGTTACAATTAATGTGGCAGGCAGTCCGTTTGCCAAACCATTTGTTCAAAGATATTATGAGATTGAACCTTCCCAAAATGCAAGCCTGGCAACTGCAACGGTCAGCCTTTATTTTACCCAGGCCGATTTTGATGCGTACAACCTGGTAAGGGGTTCATATCCATCCCTCCCGGTAGATGCCAGTGATGTGTTGAATTATAAATCAAACATCCTTGTACACCAGTTTCATGGTGCTAACGACCTTAGTAGCGAAGTAATAATCGTTCCGTCTGTTGTAGCATGGAATAGCACTAACAACTGGTGGATAGCGAGCTTTAATGTTACAGGCTTCAGCAGGTTTTACCTGAACACTGACTTAACGCCACTTCCTGTTGTGCTGAACTATTTTAAAGGACAAAGACAGGATAATCATATTAATCTAAACTGGAAAACCGATTGTGCCCACTCTTCCGGACTAACATTAAGCCTGGAAAAAAGTAAGGATGGAAATGCATTTACTTCAATCTATCATACTATCGTAAACGAACAACGTTGCATTCTGCCTTTTAATTATACTGACAATGACCCGTTCCCAGGTAAGAATTACTACCGGTTAAAAATGACTGAAACAGCCGGCAAAATTTTTTATAGCAATATTTTATTCTTCAGCGCCAGGCCATCAGAGGTTTTTGTAAGCCCTACCATCATAAAGCAGGGACAATTGTTAAATGTAGCGGTACAACAAAAAGATTATGTCTTTGCCATTTACAATAGCAATGGCGCACTGGTTAAAAAACAAAAACTTGTCCAGGGAGTAAATACAATACCCGTAACTATTGCGGCTGGAATTTATTTTTACCGTATTGCCGATAGTGATGAGCAGTCACAAAAAACCGGCAAGATTATCATTGACTGACGGATAATTAAATGGACCTAAAAAAAAGGCATCAGCAATCAACATTTCAGCCATTAACCTATCTTCCTGAACCGAAGGGTAAATGAATTGCAGAATCGTTTTTATTGTGGCTAAAGAATAGTTGCTATCTCAGTACAGGAGTTTAGACAAGGAAGGCCCGGGAGGATAAACTGAACTTACTAATTTTAGTCTATGAACGATTTTACATCACTCAACAGTTATTTTGATCATATTTACCTGGTAACCATCTACCGGGCCCGGCATAGGCAGGAAGCCATAAAAAAAAATTTAGGTGGATTAAATTATGAATTTTTTTTTGGCACCGATAAACAGGATCACCCGGTAGGAGATATGATTAGGGATGGTATTTACGATGAAACCCTTGCAATGAAGAATCAGCGGTATCATAAACCATTAACCGGAGGACAGATTTGTTGCGCCTGGAGCCATAAAAAAGTATATGAAGATATTATTATTAAGGGTTTTCAAAAGGTGTTGATACTGGAAGATGATGTAAGTGCCGCCGGTAATATTGGAGCATCAGCACATTTAGTTCTTAACGAACTACCCGAAAACTGGGAATTATTATATATGGATTATAATAAAAATGAAAAAACCAATACATTCAAGCAGTATTGGTATCATGTACAAAAAATTTTGGGAAGGCTTACCTGGAGTCATACTACCATTCAAAACCTATACCCGAAAAAAATAAGTGAACATCTGGCATCGGCAGGTTTTCATGATTTTACCAGCGCTTATGCAATTACAGCCGCTGCCGCTCAAAAATTATTGTATCTGCAAACTCCCATCGCCTACACTGCCGACAATTTATTGGCCACCGCATCTACAACAAAACTGGTAAATGGTTTGATAACCCTGCCCAAATTATTTTCGCAGCTTTCACAGGGATCCGATAAGCTAACACATTCCTTTGTGGACGATTGAAAATTACCTGCTCAATTCATGATCATTCCATGCGGGTCGATCACAAATTTTTTCGCTGCTCCTTTATCAAAATCCTGGTATCCTTTGGGAGCGTCCGCCAGGCTGATCACTGTCACATTCACAGCCTTTGCAATCTGAATTTTATCATATAAAATAGCATTCATCAATTGCCGGTGATATTTCATCACCGGGCACTGGCCTGTATAAAAGGAATGCGACTTTGCCCATCCCAGCCCGATGCGTATGCGCAAACTTCCTTCTTTTGCTGCAGCATCAGAAGCGCCGGGATCGCCGGTAACATATAAGCCGGGTATACCAATGGCGCCGCCCGCCCTGGTAACCGCCATTGCAGTATTCAATACAACGGCCGGTTGCTCCACTGAAACATTGTCACCATGCCCCCTGGCTTCAAACCCTACACAATCCACAAAGCTGTCTACCTCAGGTACACCAATAATGGAAGCAATAGCTTCTTCAATGGGAATTTTTTCGCGAAGATCAATCACTTCGCAGCCAAATCTTTTCGCCTGTTCCAGTCTTTCCGTAATCATATCTCCCACGATTACCACGGCTGCCCCCAGTAATTGACAGGAAGCTGCGCAGGCAAGGCCTACGGGGCCCGCACCAGCTACATAAACAATAGAGCCAGGTGCTACACCGGCTGAAACCGCGCCATGATAACCGGTAGGGAAAATATCTGAAAGAAGGGTGAGATCCCGGATCTTAGCCATAGCCTGGTCTTTGTCAGGAAATCTCAACAGGTTAAAATCTGCATAAGGAACCATTACATATTCCGCCTGGCCTCCAATCCATCCTCCCATATCCACGTATCCATACGCCGCACCCGGACGTGCTGGATTTACATTCAGGCAAATACCTGTTCGTCCTTCTTTGCAATTCCTGCACCTTCCACAGGCAATATTAAAAGGAACAGATACAAGGTCTCCTACTTTGATGTATTCCACATCCCGCCCCGACTCTATCACTAAACCTGTTATTTCGTGACCAAGTATCAGTCCCGAAGGAGCCGTTGTACGTCCGCGGACCATGTGTTGGTCGCTGCCGCAAATATTGGTAGAAACAATTTTAAGGATAACGCCGTGGTCGCATTTCCTGTCCCCGATTGCGAGTTTGGGATAATCGATGGTTTGAATTTCAACCTCACCGGGTTTAATATAAGCAACGCCTTGATTTTGACACATAACATATGGATTGATGATGAATAATCGATTAAAAGATGCATTAAAGTAACAAAATTATTTTGATTAGATATAATTATTTTCACTCAAATTAATGGATAGATCATTTAACAATGGTCCGGTATTTTCTTAAGCTGCCAGGGCTCCCACAACAGGCATTCATAATTAAATTGTATATTCAATCCTCAATTTTTATTCAAATCATTATTAAAATTATTTTTTATGAACCCTGATAACAACCTCTCAGATTATGACGCTATCGTT
>JBDTWP010000410.1:0-6215 GCA_040006615.1 Ferruginibacter sp. | reverse complement strand
CAAACTGGATGAATCAAATGATAGTGAAAAGATCAGTAAGCTGCAGGATGAAATAAAAGAAGTGGCGAGAAACAACACGAAACTGATGGCAGAAGCTAAACAAATGTTACGCGATTGGGAAGAAGGCAAACCGGCAGTTGTTGAGCTTTGGAAAAAAATGAATGGGTGGGTATATGAAGGTTTTGAAAAAACCTACAGGCGCATCGGCACTGACTTTGATAAAACCTATTACGAAAGCAACACCTATTTATTGGGAAAAGATATAGTAAAGCAGGGACTCAATAAAAAAATCTTTTTCCAAAAAGAGGATGACAGCATCTGGATAGATTTAACTGCGGATGGATTAGATGAAAAACTGGTGCAACGCAAAGACGGGACGGCTGTATACATTACGCAAGACATTGGTCTGGCTTTTCAGAAATATGAACAATTTAAAATTGACCAAAGTATATATGTGATCGGCAATGAACAAAACTATCACATGAAAGTGCTGAAACAGATCTGCCAAAAATTAGAGATCCCGAATGCGGATAATATCTTTCATCTGAGTTACGGTATGGTGGAATTAACTACCGGAAAAATGAAAAGCCGGGAGGGCACAGTGGTAGATGCGGATGAAATAGTGGAAGAAATGGTAACCACCTCCCAAAAAATGACAGAAGGGCTGGGAAAAGTGAAAGATTTCAAAGAAGAAGAATTAACGGACCTCTACGATATTATTGGCCTGGGTTCGATGAAATTTTACCTGTTACGTGTTGATCCAAGGAAAACAATGATATTTAACCCGGAAGAGAGTATCGACATCCACGGTTTTTCTGCGCCTTTTGTGCAATATACTTATGCAAGGATAAAGAGTATTTTGAGGAAAGAACAACAGGATGTTGAACGGTCAGCTGTATTGGCCGATCCCCTTGATGGCAGTAGCAATTTACTTACCCTTGAGAAAGAGGTGATCTTAAATTTAGAACAATACCCCGGCATTTTGGAACAGGCTTATGAAGAGCTTAATCCTTCAGTGATCGCCAACTATGTTTTTAATTTGGCCAAAACATTCAATTCATTTTATGTGGAACATTCAATTACCAATGCTGAAACTGAGGAGAAAAAACAACTTCGTTTACATATTGCAGGTATGACTGCCAATACAATTAAAAGCGCCATGCAACTAATGGGAATAAGGGTACCGGAAAGGATGTAAGTGACCGCCGCCTATCCTGCCCCTGCCACCATCCCTGTCGCGGCGGGGGTAAAAAATGCTCTCTTCGAATAACACCCCTTTAAAGGGCGGGGACCGCGGAGTCAAACATCCGCTTCAATCCTTCTTTAAAACTCAACGGAACAAAACCCAGTTCCCGTTTTGCCTTCTCTATAGTAAAACCAGTCCTTGCAGGCCGTTTCGCAGGTTGTTTGAAAACTGATGCATCTGCTTTTTCAATCAATGCTTTATCTAAACCAAGCCAATCGGCTGTAGCAATTGCCATGTCGTAAGGACTCATCAACTCAGCTCCTGAAATATGATATATCCCGCCTGCATTCTTTTCAATTGCCAGTAAGATTCCCTTTGCCAGGTCTTCCACATAGGTTGGTGTGCGCCATTGATCGCATACTACCTGTATCTTTTTGCCTTCGGTTAAATTATTTTGTACCCAGCTAATTATATTAGCCCTGTTGCCACTCAATATATTTCCATACACCAGGACCGTCCTGATAATGCACCAGTGCAAATCACTTTCCCTTACAGATTTTTCCGCCGCAAGTTTACTGCTTCCATAATAATTTATTGGTCCTTCAGCAGCAGTTTCTGAATAGGGGCCATCCAATCCATCAAAAACAAAATCAGTAGATATATAAATAAAACGGGCATGAATACCTTCGGCGGCACTTATTAAAAAACGGGTGGCCGTAACATTGGTATTCCAGCAGGCAACCTGGCCGGATTCACATTCATCTACCTGCGTAATCGCCGCGGTATGAATAATGATGCCCGGTTGGTGAAGTTCAATAAATGAAGCGACTTCCATGCCATTGGTAATATCAAGCGGAAAATAACTATATCCCCTGGAGGAGGTAAAAGGTAAACGGGATTCACCCCTGCCCGTAGCAATAATATCATGAACTGCCGGATCGAACAGCAACTTTACCAAATGCTGGCCAACTAATCCATTAGCCCCTGTTATAAGTATCTTCATAATATGATTTTAAGCCCACCATTTTTGTAATAATAATAATATTCATCTATTTTGAATGGAGAACAATACCTGGCATAATTCCACATAATTTGTTCCAGAATAATCATCTGTTTTAGAAATCTTTTTTGCGGCAGGATATCTAATCCGGGCAGAAAGCCCGGGGAAAAATATGGCAACAGCCAGCAGGATTAAAATTATTTTTTTTTGTTTGATTCATATTTATCTTTCTTTACTATGAAATGAACGTGTAATTTACATTAATTACTATTTAGGAGTAATAAAATGAAGGAGTATTATACTATTAATATTAAATGTGTATTTTTGGTAGCTCTCAAAACCTGGTATATACACAGAAATTGACAGATCTTAAAAAACTTTAATACTTAACCGTTTTCATTAAATATGAGAAAAAGAGTCACAAAGATTGGAGTACTTACATCAGGTGGAGATTCACCAGGCATGAATGCATGCATCAGGGCAGTAGTACGAACAGGAATTTATCATGGAATGGACGTATTTGGAATAATGCGTGGCTATACAGGCATGGTAGAAAATGACATTTTTAAAATGGAAAGCCGAAGTGTTGCCAATATTATTCAAAGGGGTGGCACTGTGCTAAAAACTTCCCGATGTAAAGATTTTTATACCCCCGAAGGAAGAAAAAAGGCTTATGAAAATCTAAGACAATTGGGTATTAATGGCCTCGTCATTATTGGGGGAGACGGAAGTTTTCGCGGGGCGCAAACTTTTAGCAATGAATATGATATTCCCTGCGTAGGTTTACCAGGTACGATCGACAAGGATATTGCAGGTACCGATTTTACCATCGGGTTTGATACAGCGGTAAATACTGCGGTGGAAGCCATTGATAAGATAAGAGATACCGCCGATGCCCATGACCGCCTGTTTATCATAGAAGTAATGGGGAGGGATGCCGGTTATATAGCATTGCACAGCGGTATTGCAACCGGTGCGGAAAATATTTTAATTCCGGAACGAAAAACTGATATAGAAGAAATCATTAAACAATTAGCCGAAAAAGAAAGACGCCATAAATTAGTAAACCTGATTGTAGTTGCTGAAGGCGATGAATTCGGAGGTGCCGACTATGTCGCCAAAATAATTAAAGAAAGACTGCCCATTCAGGAAGTAAGGGTTTGTATTTTGGGACATATTCAGCGTGGCGGCTCACCCAGTTGCTTCGACAGGCTGATCGCCAGCAGGATGGGCTATTCCGCTGTAGAATGTTTTATGGAAGGAAGGTACAATGTGTTTGTAGGAATGGTGAATAACCGTATGCATTATACGCCGCTTAATGAGGCCGTTAAGAAGAAACAGCGCATTAGTGAAGAATGGATGAAGATTGTAAAGATCCTGGCATCATAATCAGCCGCCTTACGCTTCTGATCAGGTAGTGTGGCATTGATAATACCCAATATCCCATCAATTATCAATTATCAACTACCAGTTATCTGATAACTTACAATAAGATAAAATTATGAGTAAAAGCATCACCAAATACCTGCACCGGGATATGGATAAGGAAGCAGGCATACAGCATTCCATTAAGAGGACAAAAATTGTTGCCACAGTGGGTCCCGCTTGTTCCACTTACGAAAAATTGTTAGAACTGGTTATTGCGGGAGTGAATGTTTTTCGTTTGAATTTCTCACATGGTTCTTATGAAGCCAAGACAGAAATTATTGAGTATATCAGGGAAATCAACAGGACACAACCTTTTAACATAGCAATCCTCGGCGATCTCCAGGGACCAAAATTGCGGGTGGGAGACCTCGAAAACGGGCAAATTGAATTGAAAGATGGCGGTGAGTTTATATTTACTACAGAAAAGATTGTAGGAACCGCCGATAAAATATATGTATCCTATCCAAACCTTGCACAGGATGTAAAAGTGGGTGAGCGTATATTTTTAGATGACGGTAAAATGGAACTGCGGGCAGAAGAGATCTTAAATAATAAAGAATTGCGGGTATCCGTTACTGTAGGCGGTATTTTAACACCAAAAAAAGGGGTTAATCTTCCTGACTCGGCATTGACGATGCCGTCCCTTACAGAGAAAGATATTGCAGATCTCGCATTTATTATAGAGAACAACCTCGACTGGGTAGCACTGTCTTTTGTACGAAAGGCAAATGATATCATTGATCTCAAAAAGCGAATCAAAGAAAAAAACAGTAAAATAAAAGTAATTTCTAAAATAGAAATGCCCGAAGCGTTGAAAAACATACGGGATATCATCGTAGAAAGTGATGGGGTGATGATTGCCCGGGGCGATTTGGGTGTGGAAGTTCCTGTAGAACAAGTACCATTGATCCAAAAGGAGATCATCCGCAAATGTATGCGCAGGGCAAAACCGGTAATTGTTGCTACACAAATGATGGAGAGCATGATGGACCGCACCAAACCAAACCGCAGCGAGGTAACAGATGTGGCGAACGCCGTACTGGAAGGCGCTGATGCAGTAATGCTAAGCAGCGAAACCGCCATGGGGCATTTCCCCAGGCTGGTAGTGGAAATGATGAATAAAATTATCCTGGAAGTAGAACGCACAGCTTATGATTATGACCGGGAGGATATTCTGACACCCCAGGCCCACTCCCCTTCCTTATTAAGTGATGCGCTTTGTTATACTGCCTGTAAACTTGCCCAGGATATTAGTGCGAATGCGCTGATAGGCATGACGCAGACAGGTTATACCGGCTTCATGCTGAGCAGTTATCGTCCAAAAACCCCTTTATTTATTTTTAGTAAAGAGAGAACCCTGATCAATCAATTGAGTTTAAGCTGGGGAATACGTGCTATTTTTTATGCTGAGGAAGAAAACCTGGACACTATAATTTTCGACCAGGTCAACATACTGAAAGAAAGAGGTTTTATTAAATCCTCGGATGTAATTGTGAGTACAGGCAGTACCCCCACCAAGTTACATTTACCCACAAATACTATAAAAATAACGATAGTAGATTAACAACAACCCCAAGGCTTGCAGGAGTCGATTGAAGTACCTGTGCCCGCGCCCCGCCCAACGTAGTGGTCAACATTCTAATATCCCGATCAAAATCCAACATCCTTCAACCAAATTATCAATTATCAATTATCAATTAAAATTTATCCCTTCGCCTGAATAAATTTCAGCAAATTCCTTCTCGCCTGGTTTTTAATTTTACGCTGAAAAAAAGAATTCCAGCCAAATAATACTCCAGTTAAGCCCAGCGCCTGTTTACTCCATTTATGCAAACTGAATGCGTCACTGTGTTCAATGATTCTTCCGGCGGAAAAACGCATATTGGCTCTTATCTTATTCACTACTCTCCTGCCGGTTTTCGAAAAAGTATAGGTAGCAACCCAATCACAGGTGCAATATTCTTCGTCCAATTCTATTATATTCCCGTAAGTCAAAGAAAGATCCCGGGCATTTTTACATAACATCTCCCACATGTATTTTGCTTCATCTCCTCTAAGCAGTTCAAATACAGGATCAAAAAAAACAATATCTTCACTATAACACCCGGCCATGGCTTTATGGTCCAGCTTTTGAAAGGCGGAGTAAAAAATATTGATCAATTCTTTATTGGTATGCATTGAGTTAGTGATTTAGTTTCATTAAATTTAACCTTCAAAACAATCATTCATGATAAGATTTTATGTTTCATTCGCATTTCTTTTGGCTACCATTTCAACAGTAGCCCAAAATGAAGATAGTTCCTGGTTTGTAAACAATTATACAAAAATTGAACGACAAATACCGATGAGGGATGGAATTAAACTATTTACTTCTATATATATCCCCAAAGACAAAACTGAAAAGCACCCCTTCTTATTAACGCGCACTCCTTATTCCTGCGCGCCTTATGGAGAAGCTAATTTTACATCCATCTGGGATGAATACCGCATGGCTTATGCGAAAGAAAATTATATCCTGGTAAGGCAGGACGTGCGGGGGCGTTATATGAGTGAAGGTGAATACATGGATGTACGCCCTTTTAACAAAGATAAAAAATCTGT
>JBDTWP010000409.1:0-6224 GCA_040006615.1 Ferruginibacter sp. | reverse complement strand
ACCATATCAGTCAACTTGAGGATTTTGCCTACAATTCTTTAGAGCCGTAGGCTCGGCCCATATAAAGATTAATCAAAAATACAACGTGCCTACAGTGAAATATGTTTTTTGGGATAATAGTCAAAAAAATATTATTTGCTGTCTTGCTTATTTTTTAATAAACATAAATATTCTATTACTTTGCTTTAAAATCTGGTAATGATGATGAAAAAATATTTCCGGTCAACTATTAAATGGTTTTCAGGAGGATCTTTCCTGCTGGTAATAATAACAGCAATGACAACCGGTAATAAAATGGCTTCACAAAATAGATGGTCAATTAATAATACAGATAGTTCCGGCATTGTATTAATTAAAAACCAGAACGGTCCGACACTGGGCTATTCAACAAAGTCCGGGATTAAGATCATTGCCAACGATGGTTTGGCTTTTAAAGATTTAAATAAGAATGGCAGTCTGGATAAATATGAGGACTGGCGATTGCCGGTAGATGAACGGGCGAAAGACCTGGCGTCAAAAATGTCTGTAGAGCAAATCGCCGGGCTAATGCTTTATAGTGGTCACCAGGCCATTCCTGCAATGTCAGGGCCATTTGGTGGAGGCACATACAATGGAAAAAAATTTAGTGAGGGAGGTGTAAACGCATCAGAACTAACAGATCAGCAAAAGGCATTTTTAATAAAAGACAATTTAAGGCATGTGTTGATTACCGCCGTTCAAAGTCCAGTAATTGCCGCCCAGTGGAACAATAATGTGCAGGCACTGGTTGAAGGCGCTGGCCTTGGTATTCCCGCCAACACTAGTTCCGACCCACGGCATGGAGCAAATTCAGGAGTGGAATATACTGCAGGCGCCGGGGGGAGAATCTCCCAATGGCCTGATGAACTTGGACTTGCCGCTACATTTGATCCTGCAATAGTGCAGCAATTTGGTTCTATTGCTGCAAAAGAATATCGTGCTTTAGGCATAACCACAGCGCTGTCTCCTCAAATTGATATAGGTTCTGAACCACGCTGGTCCCGGATCAGCGGCACATTTGGAGAAGACCCGCAATTATCTGCTGATATGGCCCGCGCCTATGTGGATGGCTTTCAAACTTCTGCCGGAAGCAGTGAAATTACCGGTGGCTGGGGATATAACAGCGTAAACGCAATGATGAAACACTGGCCGGGTGGGGGCCCTGAAGAAGGCGGCAGGGACGCGCATTTTGCTTATGGTAAATTTGCTGTATACCCCGGTAATAATTTTGATGAACATTTGATTCCATTTGTGGATGGAGCTTTAAAATTATCGGGAAAAACAAAAATGGCTTCGGCCGTTATGCCTTATTACACGATTTCATATAATAAGGACAAATACGGGGAGAACAATGGCAATAGTTACAGTAAATATTTAATAACCGACCTCCTGCGTAAAAAATATAATTATGATGGTGTTATTTGTACCGATTGGGGAGTTACTGCCGATGAAGGAAAAACACCGGATATTTTTGCAGGAAAATCCTGGGGAATGGAAACTAATACGGTTGCCGAAAGACATTATAAAATACTGATGGCCGGTGTTGACCAGTTTGGTGGAAACAACATGGCCGGTCCGGTAATAGAAGCTTATAATATTGGTATTAAAGAACATGGTGAGGCTTTAATGCGTGCCAGGTTTGAACAATCTGCTGTGAGACTGTTAAGAAATATCATGAATGCAGGTCTATTCGAAAATCCGTACTTAGATATTGAAAACTCAAAACAAACGGTAGGTAATCCAGGATTTATGAAAGCCGGATACGATGCCCAGGTAAAATCCATCGTTATGCTGAAAAATCAGGCGAATTTACTACCGTTGAAAAAAGGTAAAATAGTTTACCTGCCAAAAAAATATTATGCTTCTGCAAGAGGATTCTTTGGCCCGCCTTCAAAGGAGAAATATGAAGATGCAGTAAATGCGGATTTGATTAAAAAGTATTTTACTGTTACCGATGATCCTGCTAAAGCGGAATGTGCGATCGTATTTGTCAGTAGCCCGGTTGGCGGCGCAGGTTATGATGCTGATGATGTGAAAAATGGCGGCACAGGTTATGTCCCTATTACTTTGCAATATGGCCCATATACCGCCACCGATGCCAGAGAACATAGCATAGCCGCCGGCGACCCCGCTGAGCCGTCTGTTAAAGATAGAACTTACAAAGGCAAAAGCATAACCGCAGCTAACTTTCAGGACTTGAAAACCATTAAAGAGACAAAGGCTGCCATGAAAACCAGGCCGGTGATCGTTGTGGTGAATGTATCAAAACCCATGGTATTTGCTGAAATTGAGAAGGAGGCCAACGCTATCATTGTTAATTTCGGGATACAGAACCAGGCAATTTTGGACATATTGGGTGGGGAAGCAGAACCTTCCGGTTTACTTCCTGTACAAATGCCTGCTAACATGCAAACTGTAGAATTACAACATGAAGATATTCCACATGATATGGTGTGTTATACAGATGCAACCGGAAATACATACGATTTTGGTTTTGGCATGAATTGGAAAGGGGTTATCAAAGATGAAAGAACAAAAAAATATATAAATATTGCCAGGCCTGTTATAAATATGAAGGACGGTATGGTAACTATCACCAACGCCACAGCAGGTGCGAAGGTATATTACACAATTAATGGTGCAACACCTGCATTTGTGGAGGAAGAATTATATTCAAAACCATTTAAGCTAAAGAAGGGTATTACAATAAAAGCAATAGCAAAAAAATATGGAGTGAATAATAGTAGTATGGTAATATATAAATAAAATTCTTTTCTCAGGCGCGGGTATTGCTGGAAAGCCAGGCAATACTGTCAAAACCGGGAGCTATGGCGAAGAGCAAAAAAATTCCTGCTAATTAGAAGTATATATGCTATTTTTATAATGCAATCTTTAACCGGGCTTTGCAGTCAAAAGCATTATTTTCCTCAATCAGTAAATCAGTTATCGAATGAAAAAAATTCCAGCAGTCATTGCTATGATATGCGCATTCCAACTCGGCTGCACCCAGGAATTACCAGCCAAACTGGACACGCTGATGTCCGCTTATGCAAGACAGTTTAAATTCAACGGTTCAGTATTGGTAGAAAAAAACGGAACTATTTTGTTGGATAAAGGATACGGCTATCGCAATGCCGGTCAAAAAGTATTAAACAATGAACAAAGCATTTTCCAGTTAGGCTCCATTACCAAACAATTTACATCAGCCGTCATCCTGAAATTACAGGAAGAGGGAAAATTAAATGTAAAAGATAAGCTCAGTAAATATTTCCCCCTATATCCCAAAGGAGATAGTATTACTATTGAACAGCTGCTGACGCATACATCCGGAATCTATAACTATACCAATGACGGAAACTTTATGGCAAATGAAGTAACCAGGCCTGCAAACAGGGAAAAAATTATGGCCCTGTTTAAAGATAAGCCCCTGGATTTTTCGCCTGGAACCGGTTGGAATTATTCCAACAGTGGTTACTCTCTATTGGGATATATTATAGAAGCGGTTACTAAGAAACCCTATGAAGAGGTTGTGCGAACTTATATATTCAATCCATTGCAGATGACCCATAGTGGTTTTGATTTTTCCCATTTGAAAAGCAGGGAAAAAGCAACAGGTTATTTCAAACTCAATGACAGGGATTCCGCAGTGGCTCCCATGGTAGATTCATCTGTTTCGTTTTCGGCAGGCGCTATCTATTCTACTGTGGGTGATCTTTACAAGTGGCACCAGGCCCTGGAGAATAATATCATTTTATCAAAAGCTCAGCAGGAAAACGCATATACTCCTGTAAAAAATAATTATGGTTACGGTTGGGGAATAGATACCATCGAAGGTAAAAGAAGGGTAGGGCATGGCGGTGGCATACATGGTTTTACCACCAATATTTCCCGTGTACCGGAAAGTGATATCTGCATCGTGCTCCTTAGCAATGCTTCAGATGGCAGCCTTACGGATATTACCAACAGCATATTTGCCATCTTGTACAATAAGGAATACCAGCTTCCGAAAGAAAGAATAGCTATAAAAGTTCCGGAAGAAACCCTCAAACAATATAAAGGCGAGTATGAAATAAAGCCGGAACTGCATGTAATTATAAGTATTAAAGATGGAGAACTGCTGGCATCACCAACCGGGCAGAATCCCGATATCCTTTATGCAGAAAAGGAAGATTTCTTTTTTGTAAAAACAGAAAATATACAGATTGAATTTAAAAGAAATGAAAAAAAAGAAGTAGAAAGTTTTATCCTTTACCAGGGTGGAGGGAAAATTACCTGCAGGAAAATAAAATAATTAAATCAGCCAGTTCATTCATTTGCAGTACCAGATTTTGATAACGTAAATAACGGAATGATACACCTGGACCTGATGATACGCAATTGAAATAAAGGCAGTCATCTTCCCAACAACCTTCATGAAGGACATTTTAGATTCTGTGACCGGCGTTCTTACCTGCCACAACCGTATTAACTATTTTACCTGCTCAAAGTAAAAGACACCCTTTTTATTCCCCGTCACTATATCAGGCAATCCATCGTTATTCATGTCTTTGATTACAACGTGTAATCCCACACCTGAATTATTATCTATCAAATGCGGAATCCATTCCGGATTTTTTCCGGGTTTGAACTCAAACCAATAAATAACCGCGGGTTCAAATTCTCCTGGGTCCTTACCGTTATGTGCAAAATAGCGTTTGCCTGTGACCAGGTCAGGATAACCATCACCATTTAGATCCTCCATGGCCAAACCATGTGTTTGTGAAAATGATTTGCTGATAAGGTGTTGTTTCCAGGAAATACTCCCATCTTTTTCTTTAACCTGTTCATGCCACCATATTCCATAATTATGTGCTGAAGCGCTGATCACATCCATGTCCTTATCATTGTCCAGATCATACAGGTACATTTCTGAACAATCTTCTCCGAGATCGGCTTTATGAAAAACCCAGTCGGGTTGTTTTGGGTCAGCCGGGGATTGCCACCATCCGCTTTTTATAATCACATCATTTTTTCCATCACCATTCATATCACTAAAACCCAGGCCGTGCGTATATTTGTGCGTTGCCAGCAAACTATCTTTACTGATCACAAACCGATTCCATAATGTATCACCTGGCATAGCCGGCGACTGTAACCAGATAACCTCCTTTGCCTCCGGATCGTTACATAAGAGATCCATTCTGCCATCTCCATCCACATCAACCAATACAGGTGATTCATTGCCGACTGAGGAATAAAGCGCATACTCCTTCCAGTGACCCGGTTGATTTTTATTGTTTTCATACCACGCAGCAGGCGCCCCGGGAATATCAATACGGACGAGGTCTATCCAGCCGTCCTGGTTTACATCAGAAGCAAAATCCAGGAATGAATTACTGTAACCATCCTTATAAGAAAAAGTTTTCGGTTCTGTAATCTCATGCCGTTTCCATCCGGGTGCTTCAAACCAGTAAGCGCCGGCGAGGATATCAATTTTGCCATCCTTATTTACGTCGCCGGCTGTTGCTCCTTCAGCAATAAAATCATTTGTGATGATGTATTTCTTAAACTGCGGGGTTACTTTTTCCTGTTTCTTGTTTTGTGCATTACATGCCACACAAAGCAATAAGTAGATTATCAGCAGCAGCAAAAGATTTTCAAAAAACAACACTGAACCTTTCCTGAAGGGGGTGATTGCATTAACCTGCATTATTTCAGTTATTTTCATTTTTTTAACTGTTAGTGTATTTAAAAAATGCCAGCGGGGGAATAATATCTGGAGCAAGTCCTGGTTTTCTAACATAACAAATCTATAAAAACAAGACCAATATTGAGGTATGTATTAAGCAATAAAATTTATTTATTTAATCCCTTGAAATTAAGTACCTGGATGATACCAGGATTTCAAAGAAAGGCGAAGTTACTTTGGTGCGCCCGAGATACTGCCGCTTCCGTCTGCAGGTATGGATAGTTTAAATGCCAGTTCAATTTCCATAATAATCGCCTGGGGAAGAAAAATGCCTGGTAATAGTTTCAACTGGTAGGAATTACCAGTCTTAATCACCCGTATAAATCGTTTCTTGTCCATCGTAAAGAACATTGAATGGCGGAGGCATATATTGTCCAATTCACTGTTGAATATTCTCTTCTGGTTTGTCAATTGATTTATAGATTGAATCAGGCAAGTTAAACTAATATCCTGATAAATCAGCACGATCGCCGCGGGT
>JBDTWP010000408.1:0-6237 GCA_040006615.1 Ferruginibacter sp. | reverse complement strand
AATTTCTAATATAATTCTTCATTTTTCCGGCATATTTTTCAAAAAAAAGTCCAGTGTAAGTCCAGTTCTTCCCCGGATCATCCCCAGTTCAAGTGCAGATCTCTAACGTACATCCTTGGTAGGAGTTCCCTGGATGACTCTATTATCTCCCTATTTTCACTAGTGTTTCAGCTCACGAAGTCCGCATATTCCAGTCACAAATCCAAAGACCTTACACCGTCAGTTTCAGGATTGGTGGTTTTATTATACAAACATTTAAGACAAGCGGCGTTAAAAAAATTTCCCTGCGTGGTGCTTTATGAATTCGATGAGGATAAAATATTTAGTGTCTGTAAGACACGCTGGAACTCTTTGCAGATAATGAATGGAGGAATTTTTATTTGTTGAATCTTTATAATTACCGGATTAATTAAGTCATTTTTTAAAAGGGTTTTCCTAACAATCTAATGCATCAATACTATTTCGAATTTAAACCAGTAACTGGATAAGACGCCTCTTTTTCTCCGTTTACGCCGCAGGCGTAATTGAAAAAATGCGAAGCTTATTTTTTCAAAGGGGAAAAGCAACGGCGTTCCAGTTACGCAGCCCCGCCGGCTGAGGAGGCGAAAGCTGTGAATCTGGAAGAGCTAACCTCATGATAAAAGTAAATGATTCACAATTATAAATCTTTTAAAATCCTTACCAGTCCTCAATCATGGAGTTTTCTTGCAGACACTATTTATATACCATGTTTTTCATGTTAGCTAAAACCCTCTCAGGAAGATAAAACGCCTAAAGAAATAAATACTAAACTTTAGGGTTAATTTGCCCCACCAGGCAACAAAGCTCTATAAATAGCCTCATGAATCGCCGGCCGCACGTTCATTTTTAACAGAAGCGTATTATCTCCCCCCTGCGGCGTAACCCTGTTACTTAAGAATACATACACTAATTTTTTCTCCGGATCGGCCCAGGTGCAGGTGCCCGTAAAACCGGTATGGCCAAAGCTGAGCGGTGATGCCGAAAGACATGGATAGGGTTCAGGACGGGTATTGTTATCTTTCTCCGGTTTATCAAAACCAAAACCCCTCCGGCTGATCGTACTATGATATGCTGTAAACAGATCAACGGTTTCCTTTCGCAGGTAACTCCTGCCGTTAAACTGGCCTCCGTTCAACAGCATTTGCATAATGACCGCAATATCATATGCGTTGCTGAATAAACCCGCATGGCCGGCTACACCTCCAAACATGGCCGCACCGGGATCATGTACATCTCCGCGTATTAATTGCCTCCTGAATTGCTTTTCCATTTCTGTGGGGGCTACCTGGTTAAGTGGCAGGTATTCCCTTGGTAAAAAGCCGGCAGTTGTTAATCCCAGCGGAGTGTAAAATTCTTTTTTTGCATATTCATTCAGCGGCATGCCACTCACCGCTTCTACAATTTTGCCCAAAAAAATAAAATCATTATCACTATATATATATTTGCCGGGTTCGCCTAACGGACTTTGTAAAATACGCTGGTACATCGTATCCCTCCAATCATTCCGCAGAAATATATTTTCTGATACCCTTATATTAAATGAATCATTTTGCGTGGCAGCATAATATTTGGGGAAAGGCGCACCGGCAGAGTCAATCGTTTCTTTGTAAAACGGGATAAAGGCAACAAGCCCTGCCTGGTGCAGCAAAATATTTTCAATTATAATATTTTCTTTATTGGTTCCTTTCACCATCGGCAGGTAATCCCCCAACTTTTTTTTCAGATCAATTTTTCCTTCCTCATACAATTTCATGATTGAAATGGTAGTGGCACAAATTTTTGTAACTGATGCCATGTCATAAACCGATTCTATTGTTACGGGTGCTTCATTTTCATAATTAAAATGACCAAAAGCTTTGTAATAGGCGATCCTGCCTTCCCTTGCCACCAATACCACACAACCAGGTGCGGCTCCTTTGCTGATGGCATTATTGGCAATGGAATCGATCTTGTTTAATTGTATAATATCCAGTCCGACCTCATCGGGTTTTGCCCTGGGCAAGGTTGCAGTGCCCGTCATAATACCGCTTCCAAATGGATATGCATCGCAAACCGTTACCGGTAATTTTCCCTTTGCATTGATTTTCCCCTGCAATAGATCCGCCGCCGTGTTATGTACTACAGGATCATCTTCATAACAGGCCACCAGGTTTTTAGCACCACAGAAATTTTTGATTGCATATGGATTGCCAAAAACCAATGTTACTGAATTGGTTTGCTCCTGCAATTGTGTCACCAGGTCTATTGCATATGGACTGATACCGAAATTGTTTGCCGGTGTACGGTTATATCCGTGAACTCCAATGATCACTTTTTTGTATCGGTTTTTTATTAAGTAAACGGAAGATAATATCCTGGTGGCATCCCTCAGGTTATTAAAATAGAAAACATCTGCATTGTAATCGGATCGTAAGCGTTTTGCAAAACCATTATCACTGCCAATACCAATACCTACATATACCACATCGTTTTTTATTTTATTTTTTCCAGGTGCAAGTGAAAAAAAATCATCGTTGGTTTTATTTAATACGGTTAAGGCATTTTCGGCAATTAACTTTCTCATATCGCTCACTTTGCTATTAAGATCAGCAGCCAGGTTTTCTGTTATAACAGGTTTCAATTGTGTAAGCCCGCATTGATATTTTGCCATTAATACTCTTCTGCAATGGGTTTCTATTTCTTCCCGGCTTAGCTTTTTATTCCTGATCGCGGCGTTAATTTTTTCAATTGACACCGGCACATCTCCAGGCAGACAAAGCATGTCATTGCCGGCTATCAGCGATTGTACAGAAGCTTCTCCGTCCGGGAAGAATTTTTTTACTCCCTGCATTTCCAGGGCGTCCGTAAATGTGAGACCCTGGTAACCCAGTTGGTTTCGCATGAGGCCGGTTATATTATTTTTTGAAAGGGAGGTCGCCCTGTTGGCTGTACTATCTATAGCGGGTATGTACAAATGGGCGATCATTACACTTCCAATACCCGCTTTAAAAATTTCACGAAAGGGATATAATTCCAGCGAATCCAATTGCGCCATGGATTTATTGATTACCGGGAGATCGTAGTGTGAATCAACTGATACATCACCATGTCCCGGGAAATGCTTGGCACAGGCCATAATGCCCATATCCTGCATACCCTTCATATATTGTGTGCCAAATAATGCCACTTTATATTTGTCTTCGCCGAAGCTGCGATCATTTATAACCGGGTTGTTGGGATTGTTATTAATATCCACTACGGGAGCATAGTTAACCTGTATGCCTGCACGCTTACATTGTTCTGCAACTACCTTCCCGTATTGATAAACGATGCCGGCATCTGATACGGCGCCCAACATCATTTGATGCGGCAGGGGTAACACACTGTCGATCATACGCATACCCACTCCCCATTCGGCGTCAATGCTAATTAAAATGGGCGTTTTGGCAACAGACTGCAACCTGTTGATAATACTGGCCTGTTTTACGGGGCTACCCTGGAAAAGGCAGATTCCACCAATATTATATTGTCTTACCAGGCTCTCAACTTTATCGTCATAAAAAATGGCTGTTTTATTTTTTGAATCGTAGGCGGATAACCTCACCACCATCAACTGGGCGATCTGTTCATCGGGGCTCAATGTTTTAAAAACACTGTCCACCCAGGCTCTTGCCTTCAGGTCGGAGGTCATGAATTTATTTTGGGCAATTATTTTTTGGTTTAAAAAAATAATTGAACAGCAGGCTAATAAATATACTTTCATCATATTATTGAAAAGATAGGTTCACAAAATAAGAAGATTTGAGTGCATTCCAAGATTCACAGGGTTGGCAAACTTTTTTGGAGCTTCAATTACCTCATAAATTCATTTCAAGGATTGGCAACCGACTAATATTTGGAGAGTTAATACTTTTTAATAATTATTTTTTAACTTTATACTATGTCAATCGCAGCAAAATACAGACCTTATTATACTTATGAAGATTACTGCCTGTGGGAGGGCCGCTGGGAACTTATTGAAGGAATGCCTTATGCGATGTGTCCTTTGCCAATACCTGCGCATCAAAGAGCAAGCCTTGTGTTGTCCAGGCGATTCGACGAAGCTTTGGAAAAATGTAAAAATTGTACTGCTTACCCACCATTGGATTGGAAGATAACAGAAGATACTGTTGTGCAACCTGATTTATTGGTTGTTTGTGATAAGATAAAAAAAAAGTTCCTGGATTTTGCTCCGGTATTGATTGTGGAAATATTATCACCGGCTACGGCTTCCAAAGACCGTGGAGAAAAAATGGAACTATATCAATCTCAGCAGGTAAAATATTACCTGATCGCCGACCCTCAATTTAAGAAAGTTGAAATATACGAATACATTAATACACAATACGAGCCTGTATCTGTCAACCCTAAAACATGGCTGTTTGATCTACCAGGCAATTGTACTGCCAACGTGAATCTTATGGATATTTGGGATTAACTCAATTATTATCTATCAATGGTTCAGTAGATTTTTTTCTATTCCAATAGGGTGCCTGACCATAAAACATTTCAAAAAAAATCATTTTGTCAAATATATATTTGAAAGGAGTGGTAAATCCAAATTATCAATTATCAATTATCAATTATCAATTAAAATTATTATCTCCGTAATTTAGCAAAAAAATATGAGTCATTTTGCCTGATATCATTCAATTATTACCCGATAATATCGCTAATCAAATCGCCGCGGGAGAAGTAATTCAGCGGCCGGCAAGCGCTGTGAAAGAGTTGCTGGAAAATGCCGTAGATGCGGGCGCTACCGAAATAAAATTGGTAGTAAACGATGCTGGAAAAGCATTGGTACAGGTAATTGATAACGGCAGGGGCATGAGCGAAACAGACGCCCGTATGAGTTTTGAAAGGCATGCCACTTCCAAAATAAGAAATATCGAAGACCTGTTTCATATCAAAACCATGGGATTCAGGGGCGAAGCGCTGGCAAGTATCGCTGCGGTAGCGCAGGTAGAACTAAGATCAAAAAAGGAGGAGGAAACCACCGGCACCTATATAGAAATTGACAATAGTGTTGTAAAAAAGCAGGAACCGGTAGCCATGGCAAGGGGAACCAGCATTGCCATGAAAAACCTGTTTTTTAATGTTCCCGCCCGCCGAAATTTTTTAAAAAGTAATCCGTCCGAGCTCCGGCATATTGTGGATGAGTTTATCCGCGTATCCATGTCGTTCCCGGAAATTTTCTTTTCACTTACGAGTAACGGACAACAGGTTTTTCATCTGGAAAAAAGCACGCTAAAGCAACGCATAGTCCAACTACTGGGCAGTAATTATATTGCGAAACTGGTGAATGTGCAGGAGAGAACGGACTATATGAATATCTACGGCTTTGTTGGAAAACCGGAAATAGCGAAGAAAACAAGGGGTGATCAATACTTTTTTGTAAACAACCGGTTTATTAAGAGCGCCTATCTCAACCATGCGGTGATGGGGGCTTTTGATTCGATGATCGCAAAAGATAGTTTCCCGATGTACACATTGTTTATTGACCTTGATCCTGCCCAATTGGATATTAATGTACATCCAACCAAGCAGGAAATAAAGTTTGAGGATGAGAAGATTGTCTACGCATTTGTACAAAGTGCGGTAAAGCATGCGCTGGCACAATTCAGCATTTCACCTACCCTCAATTTTGAATTGGATTCATCCATAGAACAACTGGATGCGGTAAGTAAACCTTTCACCGAAGAGAGAAAATCAACGGCTTCCTCCTCATCTCTCTACAATACATTTACCCAAAAGAACCAGGCGCATCTTATTGAAAACAAAAGCGAACTAAAACATTGGCGGGATTTTTATGAACCGGTGTCCAAAGAGCGGGAACAGGCTTCCAACCCCACTGCACCTGCTGATACAGAATCAGCACTTTACCCGGCAAAGAGCCCGCAAATACAGGAAGATACTCCATTACAGCAAATGCATTTTACCTATGTCCTGGCGCAGAACGATGCAGGCTTTATAGTTATTCACCAGCAAAATGCACATGAACGTATTTTGTATGAACGTTTTTTGAAAGCAGTGGCCGGCAAGCCAATTGCCATACAACAAAGCCTGTTTCCGCAAACGATGGAATTAGCAGCACCGGATGTGGCAGTGTTAGCGGAATTGCTTCCTGACCTTCATTACCTGGGCTATCATTTGGAGCCCTTTGGCAACAATACATTTGTAATACAAGGCACACCATCG
>JBDTWP010000407.1:0-6280 GCA_040006615.1 Ferruginibacter sp. | reverse complement strand
AATTATCAATTATCAATTATCAATTAAAATAATTATCAATTAAAATAATTATCAATTAATATTTAGAACTTACAGCCAATGCTGGCAATTATGTTTCCACGATTATCATTAATGGCAGCGAATTTATTGGCTGGAACTTCCGGCCTGCTTTCCTCCAGGCGATAGGGGAAATTCACATCTTTGTTTACGCTATAAACATAGGTAAGGTCGATAAAAAATCCTTTATGACGATAACCAAGTCCCCCGCTCAACAACATTCTATTGGCTTTTAGCTCAGTATCCTTGTATGGATTGGTATAATATGCAAAACCTAACCTGGCCATAATCGTATTGAATTTCAACTCACCTCCCACGCGAAAATTAAAATTCCCTTTATACTGATCCTTTATTACCTTATTCAATTCTTTGTAATACGATTTTTCTTCGGTTGTCGGTGCTTCATTTGCACTGTAAAAATTAGAACCCTTGTGGTTAACATATTCAATGTCGGCAGTCAGGAATCCTTTTTGCTTTCTTACATCTTCGATTTCGCTAAACACCCAGCTTCCACTCACCATAACTTTCCATGGAGTAAGCATACTGTATTTACTTTCGCCCGGCTGGTCATTGGTAAACTCAAGGGAAGAAACAGTTGCGATGCCGTTGTAGTCTTCTGTATTGGCATTCAGGGTAGAAGTTCTCTTATCTTTCAAAGTAACCATATAAGTAGGTGTATGAACCGCGAGTCCTAAACGTAAATGCTCAATTGGCTTATATATTATTCCCAATTTTAGATTTACTCCTGCGCCGCTGGTGGTATAATCATCTGTATAAGTAAATGACCCAAATCCATTCGATGTATTGGACGATGTATCAGTTTCTTTAAAAGTAGTACTATTGTGATAATCCATAATGGGTATTCCAATGCTAAATCCAAACTGGAATTTATCATTTTTATTCACGGCATAGCCCAATGCTATTTCATATTGGGCACCCTTTGTGTCGATTGTATTTTGCTGGCGTAATGCCTGGCCTGCATCAAGTATATTCTCTGGTAACGCCCTTATCAGTACCTGTCCGTTTACTCTAAAAGTATCCACCAGGTAAGCAAATAAAGCCGGAGCGACACCATAGGCAAAGTTGGGATTGCTCAATGCATCATCGATAGTCTGTCCGCTTTTCGAAAACTGCTCAGCCCACTGCTCACTGTAAGAACTAACCTTATTAAGCCCGTTGTATTGAATACTGTTATTATAGTTTGCGGTTTGCGTTAAAGCGATACTGATCGCCTGGCTCGTGGTGGAATTGGTTTTTGTACCATACACAAAACCAATTGGCCCTAATCCAAAATTATTTTTCTTATTTTTAATTTGATTTTGCCTGTAACTGGACTTATTGCTATTCATAAAAAAACCTGGTGTAAAAACAAACTCACCGGTCTTAAAATTGCCCAATCCCGCCGGGTTAACAAAAATAGCATTGACATCTCCGCCTAAAGAACCCATTGCGCCACCAATGGCAAGACTACGGGCGGTACCATTTTGGGGAAAGAAAGAATAACGCAAAACGTCTTCCGGAATTTGGGCATAAATAATATTGCTGATTAGCAGTGTTGGTAAGAGTAAATATTTTTTCATGACAATAGTATTTGAGGGTGACAGACAGGTATGACAATCCGTCACCTAAAAAATTTATAAAAAATCTCCATTAATTAGTTTCTTCCACTTCTTGGCGGCCTTGAAACTCCGCCTGAGCCGGATGAACTGCTCCCGGAAGAAGAAGACCCGCTGCTGGTATTGTTCGAAGGCGTGTAAGTTCGATTGTTAGTGGAAGAATTATTAGTACTATTGGAATTGTTAGTGTTAGCCGGTGTGAAAATTTGCCTGATAACATTTCCCACTGCACTTCCGTTGTTATTGCTGTTATATTGCCTTACAGGCCTTACACCACCTGGTTTTGAGTAGGTGGGAGTGTTGTTATTATAGACCGGGTTATACCCGCCTAAATTGCCAACCCTGGGAGTTGTATTTTTGGGTTTGTAGGTAGTGACGAAAACAGGGCTGTATACAGGGTAGGGCCAAAAATATGGATTATAATAATACCCGTAATTAAATCCATAGTTATAAGGCGTATAGCTGTAATCATTAATATATAAATTGGAACTGTAATTATTGTCCAGGTATCTCCACCTGGGGTCATTAATTCCAAGCCTTATGGTTCTGTTCTCACTATTATAATTCCTGACCACGTCTTTTTGTTCTTCTCTCCTTTCTTCACCGCCGCCATAAGATCGCGTGGGTGAATAATAAACATCATCAGGGGTCTGACCGGATTTGTAAAGGGTAGTGCAACTGCTAAAAGCGGCTACAGAAATTGCGAGGAGTAAAAGTTTAGAGTTCATGATAATTTGTTTAAAATTATTATAAGATGAAGTTACTACTTTTGTGCGGTTTTATGCAACATTATTAAAAGCCCAAATTCTTTGCCACTGTTTTGCAAAGTTTAGAAGTTTCATGTTAAATTGGTGCTAAATCAAACAGTAAATTTAGGTTACACCGAATTGAGTATCAATCTGTGATAATCTCGTGGATAAAATCCTGGCAAACCGGGATTAACCGGTTTTATCAGTAAATGAATTATTTAACCAATTATAATAAAAAAAATCGGCCCCTTCAGGGGTAAGAATATGAGTAAAGAGATAACAAGCATGAAGGAAGATTATTCCCAATGGTACAATGACCTGGTTATTAAAGCCGGACTGGCTGATTATAGCGCAGTACGTGGTTGCATGGTCATAAAACCTTATGGATATGCCCTTTGGGAAAATATGCAGCAACAATTGGATAAAATGTTTAAAGAAACAGGGCACCAGAATGCCTATTTTCCTTTATTTGTTCCAAAGAGCCTTTTTGAAGCGGAGGAGAAAAATGCAGAGGGCTTCGCAAAAGAATGTGCGATTGTTACTCATTATCGTTTAAAGGCTGATCCAGGTAATCCGGGGAAATTAGTTGTGGATCCGGAAGCAAAACTGGAAGAGGAATTGGTTGTCCGCCCAACCAGTGAGGCAATTATCTGGAGCACATATAAAGGATGGATACAATCCTACCGGGACCTGCCTTTGTTGATCAATCAATGGGCCAACGTGGTAAGATGGGAGATGCGGACAAGACTATTCTTACGTACAACTGAATTTTTATGGCAGGAGGGACATACCGCACATGCCACGGAACAGGAGGCTGTTGACGAAACTGTTCAAATGCTGAATGTATATGCAACCTTTGCGGAAGCCTATATGGCCATGCCGGTAATCAAGGGAGTGAAATCGGCCAATGAGCGATTTGCAGGAGCCCTGGATACTTATTGTATTGAAGCACTGATGCAGGATGGGAAAGCATTACAGGCAGGAACGTCTCATTTCCTGGGACAGAATTTTGCCAAAGCATTCGATGTGAAATTTACTGATAAGGAAAATAAACTGGATTTTGTATGGGCCACAAGCTGGGGTGTAAGTACCCGGTTAATTGGCGCGCTGGTAATGGCACATAGTGATGACCAGGGGCTGGTACTACCTCCAAAATTAGCTCCCATCCAGGTGGTGATCGTTCCGATCTTTAAAGGGGAAGATGAAAAACAATTGATAGATGAAAAAGTAAAAATTCTAATGCTGCAATTGAAAGCTGCTGGTATTTCAGTTAAATATGATGATAATGACAATAACAGGCCCGGCTGGAAATTTGCTGAATATGAGATGAAAGGAATACCGGTGCGGATTGCAATTGGCGCGAGGGACCTCGCTAAAAACGTAGTGGAAGTTGCCAGGAGAGATACGAAGGAAAAAATGAGTTTCAGTATTGATGGCCTGGGGAAGAGGATAATTGAGTTACTGCAAGAAATCCAGTCCGCAATTTATGATAAGGCTAAAAACTTCAGGGAGGAGCGGACTACCAAAGCCGAAAACTGGGATGAGTTTGTAAGGCTTCTGGATGAAAAGCCGGGCTTTATTTCCGCCCACTGGGATGGCAGCAGTGAAACCGAAGACAAAATAAAGGATCTTACTAAGGCCACCATACGCTGTATTCCGTTGGAAAACGTTCAGGAAGACGGGAAATGTATTCTAACGGGTAATCCCAGTAGTCAAAGGGTATTATTTGCGAGGGCTTATTAATGAATGATGTAAAAAAATCAGGCTTAATTGAAGGCAACCCTAATTATAAATGTCTTAAAATGGCTGGAAACACACCAGTTGCTCTGCCCTGTAAAGTATTTTTTACATATTGATTGCCCCGGTTGCGGAATACAAAGAAGTTTTATTGAACTTTTAAGGGGGAACTTTTTGGCCAGCATTCGGTTGAATCCTGCTACCCTGCCATTATTAGTTTTCTTTATTTTTTCTGCACTTCATTTGAATTTCAAATTTAAAAAAGGCAATCTTGTTATCATTTATAGTTATATATTTATCGCGGTTATTGTACTTACCAATTATATTTTCAGGATCACATACCATCACATAACTTAAAGCATAATGGAACAAAGAGATTTACTAAGTCCTGCACCCAATCAGAATATTCAGCAAAATCTTCCAAATGCCACCGGCGCGCTGGTGCTGGGCATTATCTCGATCGTAGGGGCATTCTGCTATGGTATTGTAGGTTTAGTGTGTGGTATAATTGGATTGGTATTAGCCAATAAAGATAAAAAGCTATACCAGGAAGCTCCTGAATTGTATTTACAATCAAGTTTTGGTACGTCCAATGCAGGTAGAACCTGTGCCATTATAGGTATTATTTTATCTTCCCTGATTACAGTGATCGTGATCTTCTATGTAATTTTAATTGGAAGCCTGATATCTACGCAGGCGTTCAGGTAGGGAACTGGTGGGATTAGGCCAGGGTTAGATACGGCTTAGACCAGGAGTTGGTCAGGGTTTGCTTCTCATAAAGGTCTCATAAAGGTCTCGTAATGCTCTCATAAAGCTGGGAGAGAGGAATGGAGCTTTTTTATCAAAAAACCTTTCTTTCTAATGTTTGCGCAAAAGTCATTTCTTATTGTAATTTAATAAAAAATTTACAAAATGTCAGGAATGCGCCCAATCTGATCTTTAATTTAAAATTAAATGCGAAAAAAGCCAGGAGATCAGTTTACAAATGCACCCTACTATTCCCGGGTCGCGAGGTAATTATAATCTTCCATTATTTTTTCAAGGAAATCCAGGGCGTACATATCTGTCGGTACTTTTAGTACATCCTGCACCTTAACGGCGATACGGTTACACATGTCAAAAGTATTGTTTTTTTTTGCCTGGTTTATCACATTTTTAATTGTATTAATATCCCTGTCACTCAAACGCATTACTTCAGGAAATTTAACCTTATAGCCAGTTTGGGCCACATGCATAAAAATGGTATCATGTACTGTTAATTTTGATGCTGTTTCTACCACCACGGTGCCTGCTACAATATCGCCCAACCGCTGGCTTCTGGGCGAAATGGAAATAATTATTATGGAGCTGAAACCGCCGATAATCAACCATAAGATCCCCCATCCCCCATTGCCCCAAAATAAAAAGAATATAATAAAGGCCCACTCATAGAATCGCATAAACCACCTTAATGCATACTGACCCAATGTAGGTTCGCCGCCGTCAAGGCTCACTACTTTTATTTTAAATATTTTTTTTCCGATCGTTTGCCCATTCATCCATAATTCGGATAGCATCGTGTAGGAAAGCATCGGTATTACCAAAATGATCAAAACAAATCCATAGCTGCCTTCACCAACCCTGAAACCGCCGAATAGCAGGAATAACATGCTATACATATAAAGCACCAGTATAGTAAAATCGATGAAGTATGCAAATAAACGTTTATGAAACGCGGCAATTTCAAACTCTATGTCGATATTAAATGGAGTAGATATATGAATTTCGGACATTGTATAAAGGAAACGTTTAAGTAAGTTTAAAGATAAAATTAATTTGGTGCAATTCAAATTCCTTCTGCCATGGAGCGTAATAAAAGCAGTATAACCTGATCTTGTCGGCTAGATCAAACCTCATAGGGTTTTAAAACCTATGGAGTGAGGTGTAAAAAATATCGCATTTTAAGCCGGTCTTGCCTGAAGGCATTCCAAATTCATCCTGCTCCGGACGACGCAACAAAAGCAGTACACATTATGCAAAATATTGATTTTCAGGTTGATATCGATGGTGTATATATAATTCATCCTGCACCGTGGGCGCAACAAAGTAGTATACACCCCATTGGTTGGAAGTGGCTTAATAAATTGCCTCCAGCTTTAGCTG
>JBDTWP010000406.1:0-6314 GCA_040006615.1 Ferruginibacter sp. | reverse complement strand
GTAATTCTATTTAATAGAATACTATCTTAAAAATGGAACAATTTTATTTCTGGAAAACCGTTATAACTGCGCACAGGTTGGAACTTAATAACAACCAATCTCCAATATTATATGGAATCCTATAAAATTTTTATGGTTGAGGATGATCCCTGGTATGGTGAAATTCTTGAATACCATCTTTCCCTTAACCCGGATTACGTAATTACCAGGTTTACAACAGGTAAAGAGTGTATGGCCAACATGTACAAACAGCCAGACCTGGTTACAATCGATTTTTCCCTGCCAGATTATACTGGTGATATTTTATTCCGAAAAATAAGAGAGATAAATGACCAGGTACCTGTAATTGTAATCAGTGGGCAGGAAGATATTACTGTGGCTGTGAAAATGCTGAAGATGGGCGTTACAGATTACCTCGTTAAAGATGATAATACCAAGGACATTTTATGGAATTCTGTTATTAAAGTAAGGGAAACAGGTAAACTTAAAAGCGAAGTAGCAAGTTTGAGGGAAGAACTGGGCCAAAAATTTTCTTTTGATAAAAGCATAAAAGGGAAGAGCCCGGCATTACATAAAATATTTGGATTGATGGAGAAAGCTACCAAAACCAATATCAACGTCTCAATCAGTGGTGAAACGGGAACAGGTAAAGAAGTAGTTGCCAAAGCAATCCACTATAATAGCGACAGGAAACGAAAACCATTTGTTGCGGTCAACATGGCGGCGATTCCAAAAGAATTAATAGAAAGTGAATTATTTGGTCACGAGAAAGGTGCTTTTACCGGGGCGGTTGCAAGAAAGGCAGGTAAATTTGAAGAAGCTAATGGAGGAACAGTTTTCCTTGATGAGATTGCCGAACTAGATCTCAGCCTGCAAAGTAAAATACTTCGTGTATTGCAGGAAAGAGAGATTATCCGGGTAGGTGGAAACGAAAAAGTGAAACTGGATGTGAGGCTCATCATTGCAACACATAAAAACCTGGCGGAAGAAGTGAATAAAGGGAACTTCCGGGAAGATTTGTATTATCGTATAATAGGCTTACCAATTGAGCTGCCACCTTTGCGTGAAAGGGGTAATGATGTCCTGATCTTAGCCAGGCATTTTGCGGATGAGTTTACCAAAGACAATAAACTGGGTGCTATTTCAATTGCCGGTGATGCAAAGGAAAAGCTGTTGCGTTTTCGTTATCCGGGTAATGTGCGGGAGCTAAAAGCGATGATCGAACTTGCGGTAGTGATGAGCAATGGCCAGGAGATCGTGGCTGAAGATATTTCCTATACATCGGCAAGAGGAGAAGAATCCTTTATAAATGAGGAAAAAACATTGCGGCAATACACCTGTGAAATTATAAAATTTTTCCTGAAAAAATATGATGACGATGTAATTGCTGTGGCGGAAAAACTGGACATCGGGAAATCTACTATCTATAAGATGATACAGCAAAAGGAAATTGTTGCATAATGCAAAAAATGTTAACATCATTTTTAAACATCAGCTAATATCTCATCGAATTTTTTTAATTGTATTATGAAACCAAGTCCTTTTCACTCTAACGAAGCATTGCTACTGTCAGCATCCGGGGAGCTGAAAAATTTGGATTCGGCCCTGGAAGGTTCAACATACATAACGGAGGAAAAAACAGCCGATAAAAAGCCCGCTGCTTTTGATAGTCACTTTCGACTTGCGTTGGAAAAAATTGGCGACAATGTGTGGGAATATGATTTCAGAACAGGGATAGCCTTATTTTCCAAAACCGAAAATGACTTATTGGGTTTCAGCCAAAATGAAATTATTGATAACAACGCATTATGGTGGCGGAGTATTCATAGTGATGACAGGAACCTGCTGGAAGAAAATGACCGGAAATGCAGAAGGGGGGAAACTGATTCCCATTCGCTCGAATACAGGATGATGCATAAAGACGGATCTGTAAAATGGGTATTGGACAGGGGGGTAGTGATTGAAAAATCGCCGGAGGGACTTCCCCTAAAGATGATCGGTACGCATACGGATATCACCATCCTGAAGAAAAACGAGGAAGCATTAAATGAAAGTCAGCAAAGATGGAAGTTTGCCCTGGAAGGTTCGGGAGATGGTTTATGGGATTGGGATTTGCGGACAAATAAAGTGTATTATTCAAAGAGATGGAAGGAAATGCTGGGTTACAAAGAGGAAGAGATTGGGGATGACCCTGGAATCTGGGAATTATTAGTGCATCCCGATGATTTGGCAAAGGCAAACCATGAATTGCAAATACATTTTTCAGCAGAGAAACACTTTTACCAAAGTGAGCATCGTTTATTATGTAAGGACGGAACTTATAAATGGATATTAGACAGGGGAATGGTAATTGCACGGGATTTAGCTAATCAACCACTGCGGGTGATTGGCACACATACGGATATTTCCCGGATAAAATATACGGAGCTTGCATTGGAACAAAGATTAAAACAATTTAAAAGTTTATCAGATAATATTCCCGGGGTAATTTACGAATATGAATTTAACACAGACGGTTCAGAAGGCTTACGCTATGTAAGCCCGGCTATTACAAAATTGTTTGGAATTACGCCTGAAGATTTTCATAACTATCACTCCTATATCCATCCCGATGATATTGCAATGATTGAGTCCAAAAATAAAATTTCAAATGAAACTTTAGAGTCCTTTTATTGTGAGTCGAGGCTGATTATTCCCGGAAAGGGGATTATATGGCATTCTGTTTCATCTGCTTTTTCTTATCTGACTGAAAACGGATCAAAGGTGTTTACGGGCTTTATGCTGGACATAACTGAAAGAAAAAATTCCGATGATCAGTTGAAGATAAAGGAAGAAAAATACAGGAGCATTATCGCCAATATGAATCTTGGTTTGCTGGAAGTGGACAATGATGAAAAAATTCAGTTTGCGAACCATAGCTTTTCTGATATGAGCGGGTATGAGTGTGAAGAATTGATTGGCAGAAAGCCCAACGATATTTTCATAATGGGGGAAAACAAAGAGTGGATGAAGGGTACAAATAAGACAAGAAAAGAAGGGATTTCTGATGCTTATGAAATTGCCGTAAGAAATAAAAGGGGACAAGCAAGATGGTGGCTGATAAGCGGCGCACCCCGTTACGATGATTCCGGCATGTTGGTAGGATCTATTGGTATACATTTAGATATCACAAAGCAAAAAAAGCTTGAAATCGATTTGATCGAAGCAAGGGAACAGGCGGAGGAATCTACCCGCAGTAAGGAAGATTTTCTGGCCAATATGAGTCATGAAATACGGACACCTATGAATGCTATTGTAGGAATGTCAAACCAACTTGCAAAAACGAATCTCGATAGTTCACAACAATTTTATTTGGATACCATTCATTCCGCGTCGGAAAACCTGCTCATTATCATCAACGATATTCTAGATCTTTCTAAAATTGAAGCAGGAAAACTTCAACTCGAAAATATAGGGTTTGAACCAAAGGAAATGGTGAATCGTGCCATCCGGGTATTGAGTCATAAGGCAGAAGAAAAGGGGCTAACAATCACCGACGGCAGTTTTGATACGGCGATATCTCCCGTGTTAATGGGTGATCCGTTCCGGCTTAACCAGGTATTGCTTAACCTTCTTAATAACGCTATCAAATTTACCGAAAAGGGGGGGATAGAAATTTCCTGTTCAGTACTGAAGGAGGCGACTCATTCCCAGACAATTCGTGTAGCCGTGAAAGACACAGGCATTGGTATGGAAGAGCAGTTTGTGAAAAACTTATTTGAAAAATTTTCGCAGGAAGATGCTTCGGTAACAAGGCAGTATGGTGGTACTGGCCTTGGTATGAGCATCACAAAGGATTTGGTTCAATTAATGGGTGGCAAGATAAATGTGGAAAGTAAAAAGGGAATTGGCACCATCATTTCATTTAATATAGTATTCCAAAAAGGGAGTTGGGAAAATTTGCCCGTAAAGCAAACCTTCGTTTTTGATGCCAATATGCTATCCAATAAAAAAATACTGGTTGTGGATGATAACCGGATGAACCGGCTGGTAGCTGCTACCATACTTAAAAATTTTGGGGCCCTCACCTTCGAAGCGGTTAACGGGCAGGAAGCGGTGGATATGCTGGCGGAAATGGATATTGATCTTGTATTGATGGACGTTCAAATGCCGGTAATGGATGGAATGGAAGCTACCGGTATCATCAGGGAAAGGATCAGTAAATCAATACCGGTAATCGCCTTGACGGCTAATGCGATCAAGGGCGATAATGATAAATGTATTGAAGCAGGTATGAATGCATACCTGTCTAAGCCTTTCAAAGAAAAAGAATTGTTGAATATAGTGGTATTTTGGCTTAATAATAATCAAAAGTTACCGCCTGGCGCCGAATCAAATAATCTTTCTTCAACCGGCCAACTATATGATTTATCCGGTATTAAAAAGCTTGGCAGGGGAAATTCGGATTTTATTCTAAAGATGGTTAAGATGTTTATGGCATTGGCCCCGGTACAGGTGATGGAAATGGAAGCAAGATACCGGGAGAGCGATTACGAAGGTTTGGGAACTGTTGCCCATAAATTGAAATCTTTAATTGATAAAATGGGCATCACGTCATTGAAAGATCCGATCCGGGAAATTGAAAAAAAGGCCAGGCAGGCTAAAAACGACACTGCTATTCCATATTTACTGGAAATAATTAAAACGAATATCAGTAAGACGGTAGCGTCATTAAAAATGGAATTTCCCGGGTAGAAACATGGTAAAAAGAAAAGTGTGCATTGCCAGGGTGGCGGAGGAAGGTGACAAAAAACAGCTAAAAGTAAGAAGGAAGAAAAAGGTGAAAAAGAATATACTGAAAGATAAAAGATAGCGGCAGAAGACGCAGTATAGCAAGTGGAAGGTGAACGACGTACATATTGCCGCGTGAATTTGCAAACATTAATAAAATGGTTTATGAAATAAGGACGTATGGTTTTCTTTTCTAAAATCTCCCAAGATAGAAAAACCTTAAATCCTACCCCCTAAGCCTTAAACTATACGGTATGAATTTTAATAAGCATCTTGAAAAGCAAATAGAGCAATACCTGGACGACGATTGCCTGAAACAGGAGCAGGTGATTCGTTTTATTAATGCGGTTAACAATTCTTACGATAATTTTGAAGAAGACCAAACGCTTTCCTCACACGCATTCAAAATACATGAACAGGAATTTACAATGATCAATGATCAGCCAAAAGAGGAAATTGAAACAAGACCGCAGGGGCTAATAAGCCATTCTGAAGCGATCACCAATGTTGAGGATATTACCGAAAACACGAGCGATGTCCATAATCCTGAAGTTTTCCAGCCTTGCTCGTTTGATTACCTGGATGAACAGATCATCAAACAAAAAAAAGTGGAGCGGGAGCTCCAAAATTCTGAATATCAATTGTCGGCCGCTGCCAGCAGGTTATCTCAATTAATTACAAATTTGAATAATGGTATTTTGCTGGAAGATGAAAACAGGAACATAATCTTGACCAACCAGTTATACTGCGATATGTTTATGATCACGGCATCGCCCGAATCTATAAGCGGTAAGAATTGTATGTATTCTGAAGAACAATTCAAACATCTATTTAAATACCCAGAAGATTTTATTGCCAGAATTGGAATTTTATTGAATAATAAAAAACTGGTAATTGGAGATGAACTGGAAATGAATGACGGAAGGGTGTTGGTAAGAGATTTTATACCAATTTATGTAGCGAATGAATATAAGGGCCATCTATGGAAATACATCGATGTAACCGCCGAAAACGAAAAGGAAAACGAACTTAAGCGGCTTTCATTAGTGGCAAGTGCCAATGAAAATGGCGTTGGATTTTGTGATGCTTTTGGGGTACTCAACTGGGTCAACGAAGGGTTTACCAAACTGACCGGGTATCCGACGGAAGAAATAATTGGCAAAAAGGCGGTAGAACTATGCATGGGGCCTTTAAGCGACATGAATACTATTAAAGAAATGCTGGAGGCATTTTATACCGGCAAAGGTTTCAACATTGAAGTTATCCATTACCGGAAGGACGGGAGTTGGTTTTGGGGAAGATTAAGAGGCCAATCCATTTTAGACGAGAAGGGAAATGTAAAGCAATATTTTGCAATGGTAGACGACATTACCGGTGAAAAGGAAAAGGAAGAACAGTTAAGGGTGTTATCGCTTATCGCTGAGGATAATATTAATGCTGTGATTATAACAGATGCAGCAGGTTGTATCAATTGGGTAAATAAAAGCTTTGTAAAAATTACCGGGTATACCCTGCAGGAAGTGAAAGGTAAAAAGCCGGGCATG
>JBDTWP010000405.1:0-6316 GCA_040006615.1 Ferruginibacter sp. | reverse complement strand
TTATTATGACCTGTTTAAAGTACAAAATAACGATGTTCCGGAAGTTTTATTTGCTCTTCAATGGGCAGCAGGTACTGGATATGGCAATGGTAATACGCTCAATAACTATGCTCCAAGCAACTCTATTATGCCAAAAAAAGGAGGGGCATGGGCTTCAATGAAACCTACTTACGACTTGTATTTATTGTATTCCGCTAAAGATACAGTAAGACGAAAGGCCACCTTTATGGTTAACGGCGATTACTTTCCGGAATTGAATGCAGCGGAAGGTGGTTACAGGGCTACTAGTTCGAGTATGAAAAAACATATTGTTGGTAACGATATAGATAACAGTTCGCCTCTTATGGATTTATGGTCATCGCCTGAACATAATGCAACGCTAAGGTTAGCCGATGTGTATTTGATATATGCCGAAGCTATTATGGGAAGCAATACTACCACTTCAGATCCCGATGCCTTATTGTATTACAACAAAGTACGTACCAGGGCAGGTATTGACCCAATTTCAACCATTACGCTTGATACGCTTATTAGCGAAAGAAGAATTGAATTGGCTTTCGAGGGACAATATTGGGGGGACCTGGTAAGGCTTTCTTATTGGCAACCAGCTAAAGCGTTGGCTATCATAAATGCACAAAACCGTGCTTTTTTCAGTTATGCTGCTGGAGTAGCTACACCAGATACTAGCCCTGTTGTGAGTGTGCTTCCGGCAACAGCCAACTCATTTACATTGCAAATACCGGCAGTAGAGTTAACAGCAAATCCAAAATTGGCAGAACCACCGGTACCTTATACCTTCTAATATTAACCTTAAAAAAATTTATAATGAGCAACATATTTTATAACCGCATTCACTGTTTATTTCTTTTATTCGTTGCAACAGCTTTCATACTGCCTGCATGCAGAAAAGATACATCAGGTGCTCCTCCTGCTATTTCAAGCGTCAGGAATTACGCAGCCTCCCCAAATGATACAATTTATCAAAGCCTTGAAGCAAGGGGTCAGTGGGTGGTTATTACGGGTCAGAATTTGCAAAATGCACTTGAGATAAAGTTTAATGGTGTACCAGCTACTTTTAATACTGCTTTATTTGCTCCCAACAGCGCTGTTGTGCAGATTCCTGCCATTTTATTTTCAACAATTGATACAAGTAAGCTCTATACGATAGAATATACAACAGTGGCGGGGACCACCACGTTTGCCTTTAAATTAGGACCCGGTGCGCCAGTTATTATGGCCATTTCCAATGTATTTGCCAACCCGGGAGATTCTGTTTTTTTATATGGTACAGATTTGGTGTTGGTTCAAAGCCTTTCTTATGCAGGAACTACCATCCCATCGTTCGTATCAGACCTTTATGGTACTTCTCTTGGATTTCTTATGCCGGCACAAACACCCACCGACCAGGTATTGCTAACTACAAAAGGTGGTTCGGTGGCTTTTAAAATAGTGGCTACGCCCACAATTTCCGGTGTTTCCAATGAAAATGCGCCCGAAGGCGATTCTGTGTATGTTTATGGCACGTACCTGAAAAGTATTCAATCGTTCTCTTTTGCAGGAACTGCAATAACGTCGTATGTTTCATCCAGTGATGGTAGTTCTGTTGGTTTTAAAATGCCTTCCATTTCGGCAAGCGGGCCTGTCTCTATCATAACCTCTTTTGGCACAGCGACTACTACTTTTAATGTAAATGATTTTACCACCGGTATGTTGGGCAATTTTGAATGGGGTGACAAATTTGGCTACGCATGGTGGGGCGGTGCCAGTTTGAGTGTTTGCGATCCGGGTTCGACAGGTGGTTGGATGTTTTACGATGCTGCTTTCCCTTGCAATTCGGGAATGTTTCTGAGCCTGATAAGAAGCCCCTTTGCAAGTGGGGCAGGTAGTCCCAATGATGATGCTGTACGTCTTAGTGAAGCCCAGGTAATACCAACAGCAAACCTGGCGGATCCTGTGAGCAATTGGGCATTAAAATTTGAAGTTTGTATTCCGGTAGATTGGCAGGGGGCTTCACTTAATATTAAATTTAGTTCCAGTAACAATATCGCAAGATGGGAACCCTGGCAAATTTCACCGGGCACCACAGCTCCGGTTAAAACAAAAGGTTGGGCAACTGTCACCATTCCTTTTTCCGCCTTTAGAGCACCTGATCCTGCATTGGGGGAGGGTAAAGGGGCAACAATAAAAAACTTCACTGACTTATTAGGGGCTTCAGGCAAAACTGAAACAGCTATATACATTAAAAATTACGGCACAGCAACCACTGCTACCGGTTTTAAAGCTGCCTTTGATAATGTAAGGGTTGTAAGAATAAAATAAGTTACCTATAACACAAAGCAGTCAGTTATCGTTAGTACAACAGTCTGTTTCCACAGGCTGTTCTTTAAAACAAACAAAGGATAAGCATACTTAAAAACTTTTTGTTCCGGTGCAGCTACTATATTATTCCTGCAGGAAAACTTACAAATCCGGACCTCAATGAGCGATGAATTTTCTGCTAGTTCCTGAGCCATAAAAATTACTATGAAATAACCAGTGTGAAATTTTATAAAATGAATAATATTAAATGTTCCCGAATGCGTTTAGGATTTCTTATTGCGATACTTTCGCTTATATCCTGTAAAAAAAAGGATGATGTTGCAGCTCAACTATCGGTTTCTCCAACTACAATTTCCTTCCCCGCTCAAGGGGGCACATCGGATATAACACTAACATGTAATGCCGGGTGGAGTATCAGTAACCCTGCTTCCTCCTGGTTGCAAATAAGCCAGGCAACGGGCAATAGCGGTAGTGCCACTATTCACTTAACAACCGTGGGCCAAAACGGAACAGGGGCAACCCGCTCTGGAATTTTAGATATACATTCATCAAATGGCCAGGCAAAACGGGTGACGGTTTCTCAACAATCCACTATCTACCCGGATTATAACACAACACCCAAAGCGCCTGATGCAACCGGTATGGGCAGCAACGCCGTACAATTAGCAGCAAAATTTAAGCTGGGATGGAACATCGGCAACACTTTTGAAGCTCCGGGTGGTGAAACAGGCTGGGGTAGTCCTGTCATTACAGAAGATTATATAAAGTTCGTAAAACAGCAGGGGTTCAATGCCATTCGTCTTCCATGCGCATGGAATTGGCATCATTTAACAAATGAAGCTACTGCACAAATAGACCCCAATTGGCTCAATAGAGTAAAAGAAGTAGTTGGATACTGTGTAAAAAATGATGTGTATGTTTTACTCAACATCCATTGGGATGGTGGATGGTTAGACCAAAACTGCACTTTACTTAAGAAAGATTCAGTCAGTGCAAAAGTGAATGCTTTTTGGGAGCAAATAGGTACCACTATGCGTGACTTTGATGAACACCTGATGCTTGCCAGTTGCAACGAGCCGACTACCAATAATGCTGAGGAAATGAATGTGCTGCTTTCTTACCACCAGACATTTATAAATGCCGTTCGTTCTACCGGGGGAAAAAATTCTTACAGATGCCTGGTTCTCCAGGGATCTAGCGAGTTGATCAATGTGAACGCTTTTCCAACTGATCCTACGCCCAATAAATTGATGTTTGAAGAACATAACTATACACCTTTCCAGTTTACGCTTATGGATGGAGATGCAAACTGGGGTAAAATGTTTTATTACTGGGGTGCCGGTCACCATTCAACAATAGAGCCTGATCGCAATCCAAGCTGGGGAGAAGAAAGTGAACTAACAAAATGGTTCGATAGGATGAAATCCATGTTTATTGATAAAAATATCCCCGTGCTGATGGGTGAGTATGGCGCTTACAGACGCGGCGGTTCCGGAAACGTTCCCAAAGATTTGGCAACACACAACGATGCAATTGATTATTGGATAACCTATGTAACGAAACAGGCACTGGCCCATGGCATTAAACCCTTCTGGTGGGACACTGGTGGTCTATTTGACAGAAGAAATAATACAGTGATTGATCAGCGTTCGCTGGATGCTCTTATAGCAGGGACTAAATAAAAGTAATGGCGAAAAAATGCCCCTGCAGTTAGATTCTCTTTTTAGGGGATGGGGTTAAACTAATCAATAACCATACTTTTGCAAGAAAGCAAACATTGTGGTGTCTGTGTTAGTGCATGTCATAATCTTAAAAGATTTATAAAAAAAAATTAGTGTGAAAAATATTTTTCTGTTATTAGCGATCTTACTTTTTCCCATTTCGGAAAAACTAATTGCTCAAACTTCAAAACAGAATCAGGCCTCAAAAGGAAATAAGGCCGTACAGGAACGGCTGATAAGCATAGATTTCAGCAAAACAGCAGGTAAATTGAATACCTTTTTCAAAGAATGTGTTGGAGCTGGCAGGGCCAATGAAGGATTAAGAGCCGACTGGCAACAACAATTAGCTTATGTTAGAAAAGAATGCGGTTTCAAATACATTCGCATGCACGGCCTTCTAACAGATGATATGGCTGTTTATAAAGAAGACAGCAAAGGAAATCCTGAATACAATTATATGTATGTGGATGTATTGTTTGATTTTTTACAAAGCATCGGCATGAAACCTTTTGTTGAATTGGGATTTATGCCCGGCGCATTGGCAAGCGGGCCTCAAACAATTTTCTGGTGGAGGGGTAATGTAACTCCGCCGAAAGATTATGAAAAATGGGCTGGCCTGATAAAAAATCTTACTGAACATTTTACAGAGCGTTACGGCGCTGATGAAATTAAGACCTGGTATTTTGAAGTGTGGAATGAACCCAATCTTTCTCCCGGATTCTGGACAGGAACACAGGAAGATTATTTTAAATTATACAAATACTCAGCCCTGGCGGTTAAAAGCGTAAATAAAGAATACCGGGTTGGCGGACCGGGTACGGCCGGAGCAGCCTGGGAACCCGAAATGATTGAATATTGCCGTAAAAACAATGTACCAATCGACTTTGTAAGCACTCATGCTTATGGCGTGAAGCAAGGGTTCCTGGATGAATTCGGACAAGGAGGTACAGTACTCGATAAAAACCCAATGAGTGTAAGCAGCGATGTGCTACAATCACGAAAAGAAATTGCAGGGTCGTCAATGCCAAATTTGGAATTGCATTACACCGAATGGAGCGCATCCTACACTCCCGCTGATCCCATTCACGATAGCTACCACGAAGCTGCCTATGTGCTGCAAAAAATGAAACAGGCAGGTAATGCAGCCAACTCCATGTCGTATTGGGTGTTTACGGATGTTTTTGAAGAACCAGGACCTAGATTCACACCTTTCCACGGAGGTTTTGGAATGTTGAACACACAAGGCATTAATAAGCCAGTATTCTATTCATACCAGTTTTTAAGCCGTTTGGGAAATATTGAACTGGTAAATAAAGATGCTGCTTCATGGGTTTGTAAAGATTCATCCGGAAACATGCAGGCATTGGTTTGGGATTACACTTACACGCTTCCCGATTCCACTAATAACCAACAATATTATATCCGTGATCTTCCTTCGAAATCAAAAGGAAAACTAAAGGTCAGCATTGCAAATGTTGCCAATGGTAATTATGCGCTGGAAGTTTATAAAGTTGGTTATCGCAGCAATGATGCTTATTCAACTTATCTTTCTATGGGAAAACCTGCTCAACTCACAAAGCAACAGGTGGAGCAAATCAAAAAGCAGAACGATGGTTCACCAATTTTAAAAGAGATCATTACCATAAAAGATGGAATTCCGTTTTTAAAAGAACTGGAGATTCGTGAGAACGATGTTATCTTTTTGAATATGATCAAACTGTAAAAGGTAGCGGTTATTTACCGCCCCGTCCAATTTGAGCGTGTCGAAAGGCTTTCTGATGAAAAACCATTTTGCCTATATCTGCCTACCCCATGAAAATAAACTGGTAATTCGATTGCTTACAATTATTAAAAAAAACCAATGAGTAGAAAAATCTTCTTGCTGTTGCTGTGCCACATTACACTTTATACAGCCTTTGCGCAGAATGTAACTATTTCGGTTAATGCAACCCAGAACAAACGCCTGATTTCTCCATCCATATATGGACGAAATGAAAGCTTTGACAAATCAGACCAATTTTATACAGATGCGGGGTTGCGCTTCGTGCGTATGGGCGGAGGCAATAACTCATCAGCTTATAACTGGCGAGCAAAACTTGCTGTTCATCCCGACTGGTATAATAATGTTTATCCTGCTGATTGGGATGTTTATGCACAAAAAATTAATACCAACTTTCCCAACATGCAGGGCATGTTTGCCTTTCAATTACTGGGCAGAGTGGCTTCCAGCAACCAGCACAACTTCAATGACTGGGGTTACAACCAGTCCCAGTGGT
>JBDTWP010000404.1:0-6334 GCA_040006615.1 Ferruginibacter sp. | reverse complement strand
ATTTATAGGGTGGATTCTAAAAATTGGCTAATTTCGAATTAATGCTCAAAGCAGCATTTAACAGAATCAGCCGAATATGATAAAATCATTTTTACGCAGCTCATTTGCGTATGCTGTTGTCATCCTTTTAGGGTTTCAATCCTGTAAAGACGATAGCTTCCTGACCAAATCCCTGCCGGTTCCTGACCAGTCTTTTAATGAAAGTTTCGACAATTACCAGGAAGCATACAATAAGGGCTGGAGGGCAATTAATAAGAGTACCCCGGTAGGCCGAAGGTGGTTAGATGTTACGGAAACTCCTGTTATTACTTCGCCCAATTATGTGGCCATTTATTACCCCGAATGGAACCAGGCCCAGTTTACTTTAGATTCCCTGCAATTTGGTTTGTCAACACCTTTCCCGGGAAGACATTGGGAAAAGGCTTACGCCTCCCAAAGAGCATCCAACGGTTATGTGGCAACCAGCCTTGCCAGCGCGGAAATAATAAATTTAACCGGCCCAAGTGTAAGTTACAATGTCAATAACTGGCTTGTTTCACCTGAACTTATTTTACAAAACGGTGATAAAATAGTTTTTTATACCTATTGTAAAGGGGTAGCACGTTTGCAATTATGGGTCAGTGAATCCAATACGCTAAACGTTGGCAATGATATTTCGGACGAAGGTGATTTTACGATCAATTTAATTGATATTAATCAGGGATTTGACAGCGAAGCGACCAACCCGGCAAAAGCATTTCCTCAAAACTGGACAAGATTTGAAGGTGAAGTGAAAGGTTTGATAAATCCTGTAAAAGGAAGATTTGGATTCAGGTACCTGATACTGGACGGAATACCTTCTGCAGCTGCTACCGCCGATGAATTATACAACGAATTGCATGAAAGTGTAATTGGCATTGATGAAGTATCATTCACCAGTGTTCATTAATCTTAATCCTTACCTCATTCAAAATGTACACAGCATGAAAAACAGAATGATCCTACTCTTGTTATTTTTCGCAGCAATGGTGATCATAACCTTCGCGTGTAAAAAAGATCCCGTTTTGGTTCCACCGGTGAATTATTCCTTTGAGGAAGAATTTGATACCGTAAGCAATAGCATCCTAAGGGGATGGGTGATTGCAAACAATACCAAACCAATCGGAACAGCCAGTTGGAAACAAGGCCTTTTCTATTACGAAAATAAAAAAGGAACGGGGGATGGATTTGGAGCTTTAAACGTAGCCTACTCGGGCAATGATTTTATTATGACCAGTTCAGATTGTGGCTTTGGAACTGCGAATTGCAGCAACTGGCTTATTTCACCAGCAATGACTGTAAAAAACGGGGATGCAATTAGTTTCTTTACAAGGACCTACGAAAATCCTGCGGCAGCTGCCGACCGTTTACAGGTAAGATTAAACACAGTTAACAGCGCTTCCGACGTCGGCATTGACAGTAACAGCATTGGTAATTTCGATAAAGTATTATTGGATATTAACCCCTTGCTCCTGCTGACCGGTACGAATGCTTATCCAGGTGTATGGACAAAATATACTATCACGATCAGTGACATTCCGGTTGCAAAAAAAACCAGGATCGGATTTCGATATTATGTACCAGACGGTGGTCCGACGGGAATAAATGGATTGGGTGTGGGGATCGATAAATTTCAATTTACCTCCAACTAATAATTATGAATCTCATTAAGCCAAACTATCAATAATTTGACCGGTCCTAAACATACTACCTGTTCCACAAATTCGCGATTTGCGGCGGAGATGGGGGCAGTTATTTTCTTATTATTTTTAACAATCGTCAACTATTCCTGCAGGGAAGCAGGTAGCAAGGGAGAAAGGCTGGCAGGGCCTGGCGCCGTTTCTGCCCATTTAAAATTTGATGATTTGATCATTAAAGGAAAATTACTGATACTGGATGGAGACCTTTTAACAAGAAGCGATGATGACTTTGAAAGCCTCAGCCTGCAGAATTTTTCTCAAAAAGACCGGACCTATTCGCATAGCGGAATTGTATTTAAAGAAGATAACACATGGTTTGTTTATCATTGCATGGCAGGGCCGGAAAACCCCGGTGCAAGCATCGAAAGAGAGCCTTTCAACAGTTTTGTAAACCCGGTAAAAAAAACAGGGTTTGGAATTTTCAGGTACCGGATTTCACCTTCGGAAATTAGTGACCTGCACAATTTATATAAAAAATATTATGCCGAAAAACTACCCTTCGACAAAAGCTTCAATTTAAAAAATGATGATAGCATGTATTGTTCTGAAATAATTTATAAAAGCCTTAAAAAGGTTACCAATAACCGGGTAATTTTACCTACATCTTCTTTAACAAATTTTAAACCCAAAACAACCAGCGGGCATTTTAAAAATGCTTTCTTTAAAAAGTTTGAATATGTTGGGATTGATGATCTCTATATGAATGCTTTTTGCATAGCAATTTTCAGCGTTCAATATAAATAATGGAAACAATAATACTTTACACAGACGGGTCTTCAAGAGGTAATCCAGGGCGGGGTGGATACGGTGTGATACTGATGTCGGGAAAACACCTTAAAGAAATGTCGCAAGGCTATAGGCTTACTACCAACAACCGGATGGAATTATCGGGCGTAATCGCAGGATTGGAAGCAATCAAAAAAAATGAATTGCCGGTGACGGTTTTTACCGACAGCCAATATGTAGTAAATTCAGTAGAAAAGGGCTGGCTCAATACCTGGATAAAGACGGATTTTAAAGGAGGTAAGAAGAATAAGGATCTTTGGAAACGTTATCACGAACTGGCAAAAAAATTCACTATAAAATTTGTATGGGTAAAAGGTCATGCAAATAATCAGCACAATAACCGCTGTGATGAATTAGCTACTTCAGCAGCGGATGGAAATAACCTTTTGATTGATAAAGAATACGAGGAAACGATCTAAAATAAAAAAGCCGCTCTAAGCGTGGTATCTTTAGTTTGCGGCAACCGCAATCAGGCGACAATATGTTTACGAACTGCATATTTATCAATAAGAAAATAACCCCCGAATAAAATAGCGCTAAAAAACAAAGTAGCATACAAGCTCCCCTTGTAAAAAAGAATTCCTGCTGCAAAGCAGGTCATTAACCCGTCCCAGGTTTTGGCATAGGGCAAATTGTTAAGTGCCAGTCCGCCTCCGATCCATACTACTAAATTTGACGCGACAAAGTAAAAAGTGGCGCCTGCGATGGAACCTGCAGCAATGTGGACCAAATTTTCCTTTTTTACCCCAAATCCAATTATGGTAATTGCGACAAACAAAATATAATTCATCAGTTGCCCGTTATAAAAACCCGCAATAGGGGAAATTCTGAACTGGAACAATGCTTCGTAAATAATGTCTGATACCAGCATTGAAAGGATGGGCAGGAGGAAAGAAAATTTTTTATCTTTGATAATACTGCCACTAAATAAGGCCATCGCTATTTGCGGAGCAAAACCCAGGGGCCTGCCTGGCATTATCCTGTACAGGGAAGCAATAACTACCAGCAAAACAAAACTTCCTATAATTGATTTATCTATCTTCATTTTTTATAATTTAACAGGGCAAAAATAGGCAATAAATCCGTGCGCAACAATATTTTAAATGAGCTTTTCATTTTCAGGGTCCACACTTTAAATTTGAGCATGGCAAAGCATATTCATACCGGTAAAACCGGGGAAGCAATGGGAATTTCATGGCTGTTGGTACGGGGATATACCATAAAAGAAAAAAACTGGAGATATTCCCGATGGGAGGTAGATGCCATTGCGGAAAAGGACTCCGTTTTACATTTTATCGAAATAAAGACAAGGAGATCCAAAAAATTTGGTTTGCCCGAAGAAAGAGTTGGTAAGAAGAAGATACTGAACCTGATCAACGCCGCTGAAGAATACCTATATCAGAATCCTCAATGGAAACGTATCCAATTTAATATTCTCTCCATCTTAATTATAAAGAACGAGCCGGTAGAATATTTCCTAATTGAGGATGTGTATTTGTAAGAGCGGGCATTTGTTAGACCTAAATTCCCGGAATATCTGTTTAACCTGGCAGTATCAATTTTCTTCCCGAAATAATGGCATTAGCCCATTAACTAATTAGCACATTAACCTATTTCTTCATTTGCACATTTTCAAATTTGCACATTTCCTTCATCTTCTCCACCATCTTATAGGTAGCTGGACAATACTGAATATTCTGCTTATACACATGTATATAATCCACCGTTTTCTTTTTGGTGAGATGCGGAAAGCCAGCACAGTCTCCCGGACGAATGGAATAGATGGAGCACTTGTTATCCGTGAGGTTAAGAAACTGGCAGGGTTGTTTGTTATTTTGCCAGTCCCCATCCTTTTTGTCATATTTCAGCCATTTCACTTTAAATTCATCGGGTGTCATTTCGAAATGAGCTGAAATACGTTTGATATCCTTTACGGAAAAAGTAGGTGTCATTTGTTTGCAACAATTACCACAGCTCAGGCAATCCGTTTCTGCCCAAACTTCCTCATCCACCTGTTCCATGAGTTTATGCAATCCTTTTGGCGGATTTTTTTCTAACTTAGTTAAAAATGACTTAAATGATCTCTTGTGGAATCGTACTTTTTGTTTGAAGGAACGAAAGTTTACATTCATCATTAATTAAATATTACAAATATGCCAGCGAAATTAAGAAAACCTTTGCCAACAATGGTAAAATTTGCAAATTAAACACCCAAAAGCAAACGCATTCTAACTTGAACCACCCATAAAAATCTCAATCCTTATGATGATAAACGATCAAAAGAATATTCCTGAAAACTGCCAGGCACAGATTCCTGCAATCCGGATAAACCGGCCATTTTCACATTTACACATTTTCCAATTTCCAATTTTCGCATTTGCACTTCAGACATTACCATATTAGCAAATTAGCAAATTAACACTATGTGGGATGCATATAAAAAAGGGTATAAAGCTTACCTGCAGTTAGAAAAATCGCTGAGTGAAAATTCCGTGGAGGCATACCTCCACGATTGTGAATTACTTACTTCCTGGATACAGGCAACGAACGATCTGAAAACTCCTCAGCAAATTGTATTAAAGGACCTCGAAAATTTTATAAAATGGATCGGCGAGCTGGGCATGACACCTGGATCGCAGGCAAGGATCATATCAGGACTAAGGAGTTTTTTTAGATACTGCCTGCAGGAACAGGTCATTTTAATCGATCCTACTCCCCTACTGGAATCACCGAAACTAAAAAGATCATTACCTGATACACTGAGTTTTGAAGAAATTGAATTGATCATCAATTGCATTGACCTCAGCAAGCCGGAAGGCGGCAGGAATAAGGCAATATTGGAAACCCTGTACAGTTGCGGATTGCGGGTAACAGAAGCAGTAAATCTTCGTATCAGTTGCCTGCACCTTGATGTTGGCATTATAAGAGTTATTGGAAAAGGCGATAAGGAAAGACTGGTTCCTGTAGGAAGGGATGCAATTAAGTATATCAATATTTACCGGCAAGATATTCGTGTACACATCAAGGTTAAGCCAGGCAATGAAGACATTTTATTTTTAAACAGGAGAGGGAGCAAACTTTCGAGAGTGATGATTTTCCTTATTATAAAAGAATTAGCAGGGCTGGCAGAAATAAAAAAGACCATCTCCCCACACACCTTCCGGCATTCATTTGCAACACATTTGGTAGAAGGTGGCGCCGACCTTCGTGCCGTTCAGGAAATGCTCGGACACGAGAGTATTGTTACTACCGAAATCTATACCCACCTTGACAGGGAATTTCTTCGTGAAACATTGCAGAAATACCATCCGGCTTTTAAATAAAAACAGGCAGAATTTTTTTACCAAATTAACAATTTTAATGCTTCAGAATCTCCGCGGCGGAGGAGCAGTGGGGCGGCATATTATTTTGATTCCAGCAAAACTTCCGTTTGGGGATAAGCGATGGAATTTTTCGGGTAGGAATTTTTTACCTTATTCCGGTAGTTTTTAAACATGCTCATCCACCTTAATTTTAAAACACCAAAAATACCTTCTTTTACGATACCCTTATTCATCTTGCTATCTCCCAACTGGCGGTCGATAAAGGTTATGGGCACTTCGGCAATCTTAAATCCTAATTTCCAGGCGGCAAATTTCATTTCTATCTGGAATGCATATCCAACAAAAGTTATTTCTGATAAATTGATCGTTTCCAAAACTTCCCTTTTGTAACAAACAAATCCGGCAGTCGGGTCACGCACAGGCATCCAGGTTATCATCCTGGTGTACAGGGAAGCCCCTTTAGATAAAGCAATCCGGTTGGTCGGCCAGTTTTCAACGGCTCCTCCT
>JBDTWP010000403.1:0-6361 GCA_040006615.1 Ferruginibacter sp. | reverse complement strand
CAACAAGTACTCAATTTTATATTTGTGCGATAGGCGCTACTGATTTTGAAATGGGTATTGGTTTTTCCGAAAAAACGATGAGCAATGCCAACGAAGCAGTTTCATTCTTAACAGAATGGATAAGTTCCAATCGTTAATTTCTTTCTATCGATTTTATTTTATCTCCGCCGGCATCGAACACTTCTATAATCATTGGCATTTTACCAATTGCATGTGTAGAACAGGATAAGCAGGGATCATAGCAACGTATAGTAGATTCCACCCTGTTCAACATTCCTTCTTCAATATTATTCCCCTTCACATATTGCCTGGCCACTTCCAGCACGGATCGATTCATGGAAGGATTGTTTTGCCCGGTTGCGATCAGTAAATTTACTTTTAATAATTTACTGGTTTCATCTGTTATATAATGATGAAATAGTGTGCCACGCGGGGCTTCTGAACTTCCAATTCCTTCGGCATAATTCCAACGTCCAAGATGTTGAATATGGAGTGAGGTCACTTCCGGGTCATTCAAAATTCTTTCCGCATCCTCTACATCGCTCAATGCTTCTATTAACCGGGTATAATGAAAATAAAATGTCCCATGAACCGGTTTACCATTGTTCATTGATTTAAAGATCTCAAATTCCTTTTGAGCCATCGGTGTTTTCATTTTAGCTGCAACATTTAACCTGGCGAGGGGACCAACACGATAAAATCCTTTATCAAAACCAAAAGGTTTGTAATAGGGATATTTCAGGTAAGACCAGTTGACAGAGCGTTCGGCTATATAATCCAGGTATTTTGCCGGATTTATCTGGTCCTGCAAAATTGTGCCGTCTGCATCCATAAAACGTAATTTGCCGTCATATAATTCATGTTCGCCATTTGGACCTACGGTTCCTAAATACAAAGTTGGAGACGTAGCAAAAGAAGCAACCATTTCAGCATTTTCCTTGTGAAATGTTTTTATTATGTCAATACCTTTTTTAACTGTTTCCATCGCTTCGGGGATCCATTGCAACAGTGCTTTCCGGTTATCCTCAGAAAGTGGGAAAGCCATGCCGCCCGGTACAATTCCCATTATATGGATTTTTTTCCCGGTGATCCGCTCGCTCATCTCCTGCCCGAATTTTCTTAACCTTATACCGCGAAGGGCTATGTCAGGATATTTTTCCGCGATTCCTAAAATGTTTCTTTTGTCGGGATCGCTATCATATCCCAATAAAAAATCGGGTGAGGATAGATGAAAAAATGAGAGGGCATGGGAGGAAAGATTTTGGCCGATATGCATTAACCGCCGCAAGAGGTTGGCTGTGTAGGTCGGTTGAATTCCCTGTATCATTTCGCAGGCCTTCACACTTGCTAAAGTATGGCTGGTAGGGCATATTCCGCATATCCTGGGCGTAATGGTCGGCATCTCGGTATACATTCTTCCTTCACAAAATTTTTCAAACCCCCTGAATTCATTTACGTGAAACAATGCATCTTCTACATTACCCATTTCATCTAACTGAATAGATATTTTTGCATGCCCCTCAATTCTTGTAACCGGGGATATATAAATGGTTCTTTTATTGGGATTATCCATATTTTAATTTTTTTGCTTTGCTTAAATTAGGTATACGATCGTTTAAGAATTCGAACAATACATAGAAGATCGTATCGGCATCCGGTGGGCAACCAGGGATAACAAAATCTACATTTACGACTTCCTGCAATGGCACTACCTTGTCGTTGAGTTTCAATAATGCCGGGTGATCAGGAACCTGTCCTGCTGCATCATTACTGATTGCATTTTTATAAGCGGTATCCAAAACTTCCTGTAAGGGAAAGTAGTTTCGCATACCCGTTACATTTGTCATTACGGCACAGTCGCCAAAGGCGATCAGTATTTTTGAATTTTTCCGGATATGTTTTATTTCATTCATGTGTTCATCACTGGTTACTGAACCTTCTACCAATGCAATATCCACTTCGGGAAATTCTTTTCCATCTACAATCGGGCTTTTTACAATATCAGCCAGTTTTGCTACATCCAGTATTCTCTCGTCGATATCCAACAGCGACATATGGCAGCCCGAGCATCCGCCTAACCATACTGTTGCTAATTTTTTCCTGCTCATTTTTTATAGTTGATTGTTGATCGTTGATTGTTTGCAATATTCACCTGATCTATGAACCATCTTCCATTTTTCAGCATTCACCAAATCACAATCCCATCTTCCTCTTTTCCATTAATTCATTAATCATTTCCGGTTTCTTATTCAATTGTCCCTGCACGATTGCCTTTGGCCAAATGGCCCCGGTAGGACAAGCCTGCAGGCATTTTCCGCAGGAGGTACAGGTAGTGGATTCTCCCCAAGGAGTATTAAAGTCGGATATTATCCTCACCTCGGTTCCCCTGTTCATTATATCCCAATTATATGCACCTTCCACTTCCCCGCAAACCCTCACGCAACGAGTGCACATAATGCACCTGTTATGATCCAGGACAAACCAGGGGTGTGAAGTATCTACCTCGCACTGCGGGAATAAATGAGGGTAACGGATATGATCCAATTCAACCTTGTACCCAAGTTTCTGCAAATCGCAATTTCCGTTGGCCACACACACGGAACACATGTGATTTCGTTCCGCAAAAAGCAATTCAGTTGTAATTCGCTGGTACCTTTTAATCCTGTCTGACGTGGTACGAATAACCATGTTTGATGCAACCCTTGTTGTACAGGCTGACAATAACTTATTGTTTCCCTCTATCTCCACCAGGCATAGCCGGCAGGCGCCAATATCTGATACACCTTTTAAGTGACACATCGTCAATATTTCAATGTCCTTTTCCCTGCAAACTTCCAGGATGGTTTTTCCGGTATCAACCTCTAATTTTTTATCATCGATATTTACAAATATTTTGGCCATAATTTCCACCTCCTAAGGAGAATTAGTTTTTTTTATTTTGCAAATTATTATTCCTGATCAATTTTGCTTTCGTATTCCGGCCTGAAATGCCTGAGCGTACTTAATAATGGATTGGGCGCAGATGCTCCCAGGCCGCAAAGGCTGGTTTCTTTTACGTACACAGCCAATTCTTCCAATCTTTCCAGGTCAATTGTTGTTCCTTTGTTGTCGCATATTTTCTGCAGCAGATCGTGCATCATTTTTGTTCCAACCCTGCAGGGCACGCATTTCCCACAACTTTCATCCATGCAGAATTCCATAAAATACCTGGCAACATCCACCATATCTGATTCCTGGTCCATAATAATTAACCCCCCTGAACCCATTATTGACCCAAGGCTTATTAAGGATTCATAGTCCATTTTAACATCAAGATGGGCTGCCGGTATACAGCCTCCCGAAGGGCCCCCTGTTTGTGCTGCTTTAAATTCTCCGCCGCCCTGGATGCCTCCGCCAATTTCAAAAACGATTTCGCGCAGACTGGTACCCATCGGGACTTCAATCAAACCCGAGTAATTTATCTTTCCTGCCAGTGCAAAGACTTTGGTTCCGGCGCTTTTTGGTGTACCGATTTCGCTATACCATTCTCCGCCATTGTTAATTATGGGTACTATGCCGGCGAAAGTTTCCACATTATTTATTAGGGTGGGTTTTCCCCACAATCCTGATTCTGCAGGAAATGGAGGACGGGGTTTTGGTGTACCTCTTTTACCTTCAATAGAAGCAATTAATGCCGTTTCTTCGCCACAAACAAATGCACCTGCTCCAATGCGTACTTCCACATCAAATGAAAATGATGTTCCTAAAATATTGGTTCCTAAAACACCTAGTTTTTTTGCTTGTTTAATGGCGAGTTCAAAGCGTTTGATGGCCAGGGGATATTCACCACGGATATAAGCATAACCTTTGTTTGCGCCAACAGCATAGGCAGCAATTGTCATTCCTTCCAGTACCCTGTGGGGATTTCCTTCCAGCACACTTCTATCCATAAAAGCACCGGGATCACCTTCATCTCCGTTGCATATCACATATTTTTGGTCACTGACATATTTATATACCGATTCCCATTTTAGCCCGGTTGGATAACCGGCGCCTCCCCGTCCACGCATGCGGCTATGCTTTATTTCAGCAATTACTTCTTCCGGTGACAATTGAAATAAAACCTTATCCAATGCTCCGTATCCGTCATGAACGAGGTAATCTTCGATCTTTTCCGGATTGATATGGCCGCAATTTTTCAGGGCAATTTTCATTTGCTTTTTAAAGAAAGGATCTTCCTGTGCATTGATAAAGGGTTTAGGACGGGAGTCAGAAAAAAGCAATAGGTCTTCAATAGGTTTTTTTTCAACAAGCTGGCTTTGCACAATACGGGCAATATTGGTACAGTCTACTTTTTGATATATCGTATATTCAGGCAAAAACTTAACCAGCGGTCCCTGGTTACAAGGGCCCATGCAGCCGGTAGAAATTACTTCCACCTCCGTTTCAAGCCCCCTTGTCTTAATTTCTTCCTGTAATTTTTTCAAAACTTCCTCCGAGCCGGAGGAAATACAGCCTGCACCGCAGCACACGCATAACTTATTTTTATACTTGTTATTTAGTTCTTTTGCTTTTTCAGCATAAATGATGGTTTGTAAATCCTGCCTGTTCATTGTACAACAATTTTAGCGGTAATTTTATTTACTATATCTTTTGCATCTGCTTTGGCCTGTACCTCGTCATCCAGTACCACTGCAGGAGCCAGGCCACAGGCACCGATGCAGCGCGCCACCTGAACACCTAATTTGTTGTCGGCGGTAACCTGGCCAGGTTTTAATTTAAATTGTTTTTCGATCTCATTCAAAATAGCTTGCGCCCCCTTTACATAACATGCAGTGCCGGTGCATACCAGGCAGGTATGTTCTCCTTTGGATTTTAGTGAAAAGAAATGGTAAAAACTTACCGTTGAAAAAACCCTTGAGGGTGGTAAGTGAAGGGCCCTGGTAATATATGCAAGCACATTGATTGGTAAATGCCCGTAAGCATTTTGCGCCGTATGAAGAATTTCAATCAAAGCATCTGCTTTGTAATTTTCCTTTTTGATTTTTGCAGCAATCAGCTTTACTCTCGGATCCGTTTTGGGGATTTCAGGATTCGGCAAGGTGGAATCTATTTTCATATGAATTTCTTAGTTAGAAGATTTTATCAGAAATAAACCAATACCCTAAGAGGTAAACAAATAAAAGGAGTAGAATCAGTCAACTTCTATTTCAAACTTTTGGCAAAGCTATTTATTACGCTTAATGAAAAATATGACACTAATCATTAATTCATGCGAGGATAATCATTATTATTGTCTGACGGGTGTTAAAAACATTTCCAGGATTGAATAGCGGTAATTCCTGTTTCTCAGATGCGATTTGAAAACGGGGCCTTGGTTTTTAAAAGGTGTACCGGGAAGGGCGGAGATTTTACTCTATTTCATTCCCTTCAGTATGGCAGGATTGTTATCTTTCACATACGCCGTCATAGCTGCAACGCTCCATTTTCCAGGCTAATGAAACCGGCTTTACCAGGACCGGGTACTATTAATAAAACCCAATATTAAAAGAAATATACTTTGCATTCCTGGCCATTGCCTGTAATATGTGCAATTTCCGTACAAAATAGACTACTATTGTCTGAAGAATTTTTTGCGTAGGTTACTTGTTTTCAAAACTAACACGCTTTAATGAAAAGGAATTTTTTGATATTATTTTTTTTCTTTCTATTAATTTGGGGTCGATTGTTTGCCCAAACCGATGTATATGCGGGAACATGGCGTATGGAATATTCGCCCGATCCGGGCAAGACTCCGATATATATTGAATTACAAATCGCCTCTTCAGAAAGGTATATTCTTTACCCGGCGCATTTAAAATTGCGATGCGATAATTTCATTGCCGAATACGAATTGTTGCTCGTTAGAAAAAGCACCCGGGAACTTGGAATAAGCAGGAATAAATATCCCAAATCCGAAAAGCCTTTTGGACTGGGAGACTGGACCATTTATTTAAATGGCATTTTCGACCTAAGCAAAGACCTTAAGGGAGTTCCTTTATTGACCGTCATGCGAATTGAATCAAAACTAAATGGCGCTCCGGTTCCGGATTCTGTGAATAAGGATGAAACAAACAGGTCAACCGCTATACGGCTTAGAAATTTTTTGAAAGATGCGGAGATACAATTAAAGAAAGTAAATAACACACCCTGGGAAGACAAAATCCGGGATAGCATTTTAAATCCGGGTTTTTCACCTGCTTATTTTGGCTTGGTGGATACAATTCTTTTGCAAAACCGTGACGGCATCATCAGGTTAACCGGCAATAAAAAAACAAATAACGATATAGTTTCTTTAAATTTAAACGGCCATGCAATTATTGAACAGTTTGCTTTAAATAAG
>JBDTWP010000402.1:0-6377 GCA_040006615.1 Ferruginibacter sp. | reverse complement strand
ATACAACTATTAAGCCAATGAATAATATTTTTATCCACCATGTTTATTTCTGGTTGAAGAATACCGGGAATATTACGGACAGCGATAAGCTGGTTGCCGGGCTCAAAAAGCTTTCAAAAGCCACCACCATTAAACAGTTTCATATCGGCAAACCCGCCAACACGAACCGAGAAGTGATTGATAGTTCCTATGCCGTATCCTGGATGCTGATCTTTGAGAATGATGAAGAACAGGCTATTTACCAGACGGACCCGATCCATCTAAAATTCATAGAAGAATGTTCTCATTTGTGGTCAAAGGTGGTAGTTTATGATGCTGTTGATGCGGAAGTAAATACCGCAACCAGTCTTTAGGAGGTTGGTTACCCTGGACAAGGTTAAAGGAAATGGCAGTGGTATCAATGAAAATTGTACAATCATTAAAAAATAAAATCGATGATGCATATTTTCACAAAAGGGATCTTTGTTTTACTATTAGCAACCATTGTGACTCCGGGTCTGAATGCACAGAAAAAAGTAACGCTTTTTGATCCCGGCAAAAAAACTGAATGGTATGTGTTTACTTCTAAATCAGGAAAGAACAATGACCCGCAAAACGTTTTTCAGTTTGAAGGAAAGGTTATTCATGTATCCGGGCAGGATTTTGCATACATTTCTACTGAAAAAAAATATAGTGATTTTCGACTGACATTGGAATTCAGATGGGGTGAAAAAAAATATCCTCCCAGGGAAAATGTAAAAAGGGATGCCGGAATTTTGTACCATGCGGATTTTTACAATGGGGATAAGATATGGCCGAGATCGCTGGAATACCAGATTCAGGAGGGTGACTGCGGCGATTTCTGGATGACGGATAGCACCACGATTATTCACCATGATACGCTTACGACCCGTAAAAATGCATTTAATGTGGTAAAAACCAGGGACGCTGAAAAACCTACCGGGCAATGGAACGAGGTGACAGTAATAGTAAAAGATGGAAATATAACGCACCTGCTTAATGGTGAAATAGTGAATACCGGCCGGCTTGGTAATACAAAAGAAGGCAATATTGTCTTGCAATCGGAAGGAGCAGAAATTTATTACAGGGATGTCAGGGTAGAGGAATTGAATTAAGTGATTACTCCGGGGAAGATTTGGTGGCGGAATGGAAAGTGAAGTTCCGGAGTTTGTACCTTATCAGAGATCATGTTTCACAGGGCTTCACCCTGTGCTATTGTATTTCGCCCTTACAGGGCTCTTTAGTAGTTGAATAGACCTTCTGTGGAATTTTCGCTGGCTTTATTTATCATTTGGTTAAAATAGCTAGGACCAATCAAAGTTTACAACCTTACCATTTAGTTTCCATTTTGAGGGTACAGGGTTATTCATCCAATCCAATGGCTCCCCTACCGGCAATATTTTCGCCGCTGAAGCAAAACATTTTTTTATAAATTGTTTTTGTTCTGCCCCTACCGCATCAGGTTGTGCGGATATGAACAATGGCGTGCCACTCTCAGCAAGCAACTGCATCCATTGTTGGTTTTTGGACCAGGGAATCTTATTGGTAAGACCAACGCAATCAGCATCTGCGGCATAAAAATGGTTATGTTGTATGCCCCGGAAGGCCAGCGTATTTACGCCCATTTTTCTTGTGCGGTCCCATTCATTGCCGCTTGTATCGTCTCCGATCCTGTTTACTTCAAACAGTCCGGCCGACAAATGTCCAAGGGTATTGCACCCTATGAGATACATATCTTCAGCCGCTTCCCTGATGGACTTATAGAGATGTAAAATGATTTCGGCGGTTGTCTTAGTGCGATCATGGAATCGCCAACCACCCGGAGTAATGGAATTTTCCATTTGAAATCCCCATTTTCCCAAAATGTCGTAGGTAGAATAATCGTGCTTGACCAGTTCGTATCCCCATTGCCTGTATAGCGCTATATTACTTTTAACCCTCTCGATATTTTCTTCGATACTGGGATCGAGAACAGGTTGTTTTGGGTCGTTGCGTCCTTCGATGGATGGTAATAATAAAGTTCGGGGGTCATCATGTTTCGCGCAAAGAGGTCTTGTCCAGAGTCCGGGGCGCATGCCTAATTTTTTTACATCCGCAGCCAGTTTGCCCATATCCTTAAATTTGTCATTGGGTTTCGAAAAATCATCATTCCAACCGCCATCCCCAGGCAACAAGGGGGAGTATTTGGCCCAGCCTGCATCCACCACTGAAAATGGGCGGTTATCCGTATTCGTTGCAAGATCAACCAACAATGAAGTATGCTGTAAAATAAGATCCGATGAATTGTTGCCATAAGCAAAATACCAATCGTTAATACCATATACCGGATGTTTTGCAAGCCTGGGAGCCGTACACATCAGTTTACAAAAACGCTGACCGGTTTTAAAGGGTGTTTCACCCAGGTCGCTTTTTGCAGATATGATATCTGCCGCATGCAATTTTCTTTCCCCCAGCATTACTCCCACCCCTCCGGAACTGGTGTCGAGCGTAAGTTGAATTTTGTTGTTGTTTATTTGCCAGTGACAAATACTACGTGCTCCTGTTTTTACGCCAAAACATTGAGTGTTTTTTCCATCATACAGCATGAAATACCAGGGTAGTTTTTTTGTGGCTAATGCTGATTGCCATGACACATCACCATAGGTTCTTTCCCAATGATCTCCCAGGCATTTAGTATGAGAACCCTTTGTATATTTCCATTTGAGCTGCACATTGTTCATGGGAAGGGTGGGTGATTGTACGTGAACTGCCAGTTGATTTGCCTCCTGCTTTATCACTATTATGATATCTTTATATGTCCATTTAATTTTATCAGGTGAAAAAAGGGAGACTGACTGATTGCCGGAATTAAGATAAATTTCATCCGGTAAAGCCAATAAATATTCGGGATTGAAATTTCCAAAGGTGGGGGAACTCATAATAAGGCCTGCCATTGAAACACCTGACAACTTCATAAATTTTCTTCTGTCCATAATTTTATTATAAATCAAACAGCTTCCTATTGTTTAGAATTTTTTGTTTTTTTAATACCCGACCTGGTAAGCCTAAGCATGATCACATCATGTGAAGGAACAACCGTGCTAAATATCCTGTCTGTCGTTCCCACCGCTTTTTTCGCCCATATATCGCGAATTTCATAGGTTGTTTTATTGAAGTCAATCAAAGTTTTTGATATTGAATCGTTAACGGCGTTCAACTTCCAGTTGTAATGTATATTTACAGGTTGCCTGGACCGGTTAAAGTAACAAACCGCCACTTCATCATATAACAATGGTTTTATCCAGGTATCCACGCTGTCTGCCTGCGAAATGACAAAGCCCTGCACACCCAAAGAATCCTGGCCGATGGCTATTGCTTCTTGATCCGTTAATATTGACCTGGTTTGGTTATTCATGCTGCGCAGATCATTGCCTGCGATTAATGGAGCCGCCATCATGCACCACAGGGAGAAATGAGCCCGTTCTTCATTGCCGCTCATGCCATTGCCTATTTCCATCATATCAGGATCATTCCAATGGCCCGGGCCGGCATACTTTCTAAGTCCCTTTTGTTTGTCCATGATTTGTACCACGCCCCAGGCTTTCCATGTGCCTTGATTTTTTATACAGTCAAAGCAATTATAGATGTCACCGGTTGTTCTCCATAAATGCCCCACTTCCGCTGCCCATTCCCAGGGTTTATTATCACCCCATTCACAAAGGCTGAATATGATGGGTCTGCCGGCAAGGCTTAGTGCCTTGCTCATGGTGGTATAGGCTTCTTTTGCATTGATGCCTTCCGAACTGCACCAATCAAATTTCAGATAGTCAACGTCCAGTGAGGCATACAGCCTGGCATCCTGGTACTCGTAGCCCCTGGTACCAGGGTAGCCGCCGCAGGTTTTGGTGCCTGCGCAATTATACAAGCCAAATTTCAGGCCTTTGGAATGTACATAGTCTGCAACCGCTTTCATCCCATTGGGAAATTTTAATGGATCGGGAACAAGATTACCTGCTTTATCCCTCTCCATTGTCATCCATCCGTCATCTAAAACTATGTACATATAGCCGGCATCTTTCATTCCGGAACTAACCATTGAGTCGGCTGTTTCCATCACCAGCTTTTCACTGATCTTTGTCTGGAATGTGTTCCAACTGTTCCATCCCATCGGAGGAGTTAGCGCCAGTCCTTTAAATTTTTGCGCCTCAGCACCCAGTGCACACATAACAGCGATTACCAATAACCATTTCTTATGCATGACTATTTATTTTTATTGTTTTTATTTCTCAATATTTCCCTGGTCTTAATTCCTGATTCTTTCAGTTCTTCCTTTTTCCAGCCACCGTAATCGGATGCAGACGAAATTAATACGGAGCAGGTTTCATCTTTATCTGATATTGACCAGGTGACCCAGCTTATCTTTTTTGCATCCATCCAACTAATCCATTTGTTCCATTCCACATAGTCTATCGGACCATTACCCGAAGCCTGCATACCCGCTGATTCAGAAACAAAAACAGGTAACCCTTTTGCAATGGCGGCATCCGTTCTGTCTCTCAAAAATTGTTTGTGTGTGGCTGCATAAAAATGAACGGTGTACATCAAATTGCTATACCCAGTGATGGGGTCGTCTGCAGGTAAATTAATATCCTGGTCCCAATGCGGACTGCCTACTAAAATAATATTATTGGAATCAATAGCCCGGATGGTGGAAATTATTTCGAGCGAGTATTCTTTCACTTCGTCCCAGGTTTCATAATCAGGCTCATTGAATATCTCGTATATGATATTTGGATGGCTGCCGTAGGCAGTTGCCATTTCTTTAAAAAAAGTTTTGGCCGCGTTTAAATTGATATTATGACTATGCCAGTCAATAATAACATAGATACCTTCATCGATGGCTGTTTCCACAACGGTTTTGATAAGCTTCTTGTTCCTGGCTGAATCTTTGAGATATCCACTGTCAGGTTCGACACCGAGGGCGGCCCGCACTACATTGCATTTCCAGTCTTTGTGCAGCCATCTTGTGGCTGCAGCTGTATAAAAGCGGGGATGAAAACAACTCCACCCAAAGCTCATTCCATTCAGCACAATTGGTTCGTTATTTTTATCTACTAGTTGAGTTCCGTTCACTTTTAACTGGCCGTGAGTTTTTACCGGCTGCGCGTTGCAGTAATAAACCCCACAAAAAAAGATTATTGACAGGGTGATAATTTTCATTTCGGTGATATTTGATTTATAATTTGTGAATTATGTTTTGTGATCCGTGATCCGTGATTTATGACACATCTTATTGATATATATTCTTAAGGTCATTTTCAAATAAGGTATACGGGTCATTATAAAATTTTAAAAAGTCTGGCTCACTTGCCTGGCCGGGAAAAGGTGCATAAAAATGAGTGGGGCTATTTTTGTCATTCCTCCAAACCAACACATAGGCCAGCCGCATCCTTTTAGACTTCAATGCTTTCAATAATGTTTCGGTCCACCAGGTAGTGTTGGGTATGGATTCCAAACCCGTTTCCGTAAATGCCGCCAGTTTATTTGCCTTCTTTGCGTAGGTTGAAACGATTGTCAGTTTTAGTATGCCCGAATCAAGGTTATATTTCCCGTTTCGGCCAAAGTCAGCATAATTATCCACTCCTACCAGGTCAACCCATTCGTTTCCAGGGTATCTCTCCAGGTATTGTTCCTCAGTATAGAATTTGCAATCAGGCGAGAAAGCATAAATTAAATTATGGACCCCGATGCTATCCCGTAACCAGGATACGGTAAATTTCCAAAGTGAAGTAAACTCTTCAGTAGTACAATGGGACTTTCCCCACCAAAACCAATCTCCGTCAAATTCATGCCAGGGCCTGAATATCATTGGTACAAGTTTGCCGTCATTCCCCCTGATCGATTTTACAAATTCACCAATTGTACGAAGTATGGATTTATATTTTTCATGCTCCGTCCCACCAGGTATGATAAATTTTACCGCAGGCAGTGACACGGAGTCTTTCCAGTAAAAGCCACCTGCCGATACCGGGTTTGTAAAATGCCAGGAAACTGTTGTTATCCCTCCCCTGTTGTAAGTAGCTGCTATATATTTTTTTAAGTGGTTTTTTTCCATTTCAATCATGTTATCCGGTCTTCCCGAGAGACCACTGAAATCGACCCCTATCACTGCAGGGTGGGAACCGGTGACAGATTTTACATCAGAGCGGTCTTCATCACCCGACCAGCCGTGACCATATTCCGTAGCATGTTGATGTCCAAATAGAATATGCTTTTTAGAGAGCTTATAAAGATTGTGATATAATGCCCTTGTTTCCAGGGTGGCGTCTGGATCGATCAGTTGCATTTTACTTTGAGCTATTGAAACTCCTGATGGCAAAATAAGCAGGATCAGATAA
>JBDTWP010000401.1:0-6383 GCA_040006615.1 Ferruginibacter sp. | reverse complement strand
TCTCCAGGGCAAAGTTGCAGGGGTTACCATCACCAAAAACGCTACAGGTCCTGGTAGTGATTCGAAAGTGCTGATCCGCGGTAACCGGTCAATCACAAACAGTAATGAACCCTTGTATGTAATCGACGGCGTACCACTGAGTGGCAGTGTCGGTATGCTTAATTCAGATGACATTGAGAGCATGACCGTTTTGAAAGGAGCTTCGGCGGCAGCGCTTTATGGCAGCCAGGGTCAGAATGGCGCGGTAATTATAACAACCAAGCGGGGAAAAGCCGGTGAACCGATTATAAATTATAATGGTGGGTTCACACTAGACCAGGCCGCAGTATTACCAGAGTTGCAATTTGAATATGGCCAGGGTGTTGCCGGAAATTATGTTGCAAGTGCTCAGGAGAGTTGGGGGCCAAAGGCAACCGGGCAAATGGTTACGTTATGGAACGGCAACAGTGTTCCAATGGTAGGACAGCGAGACAGGCTAAAGGATTTTTTCAGGTCGGCGCAGACTTATACGAATACTTTGAGCATACAGGGTGGAAACGAGAAGGTGCAATCATATTTTTCATATGGAAATACGGCGGCGCAGGGGATAATGCGGAACAATGACCTGGTCAGGCATAATTTCGATCTCAAAATCACTAATAACGTCTCAACAAAACTTTCTTTTTTCACCAAGCTGACATACATATATGAAGACGTAGACAATCGTGTTTCACCAGGTGATGGAGGTACCTATGCCCTTCCGTCAATCTACCGGTCCCCCGTAACTATTCCACTTGACCAAATGCAAATGTATGCATATAAAGATGCTACCGGTGCCGAAAAACAAAGTTATTGGAACCCCGGGTCCTCAGTTCAGTTAAATCCATACTGGGCTTTGAACAGGGTGCTCTTTTTTCAAAAAAAAGAGCGGGTTTTAGCATTGGTTTCTGTGAAGTATAATTTTACAGACTGGTTGAATATACAGGTTCGCGGAAGCATGGATAAAACCTTTCAGGATAATAATAGAAAGGTATATGCTGACAGTTATTTCAGCCAGGTGGGATCAACTTTTGATACCTGGGGTAATAAAAATCAGGGGTATAATTTTGACGCGCTGGTATCGTTTAACCATTCATTAGGGAAAAAATTCAGTCTTTCAGGAAATGTCGGAGCCTCCCTGCAGGAGAGCAGTTACGAATCGAATGAGCAAAATGCCAATGGTTTAAATAAACCAAATTTCTTTTTCATGACCAATGCAAAAAGCCCTTCCGTTTTTAATTCCTATGGAAAAAGCCCGCAGGTTCAATCATTATATGCTACCACAACTTTTGCCTACAACAATTATCTCTATCTAGATTTAACAGCGCGGAATGATTGGTCATCAGCACTCCCTAAGGCGAATCAATCCTATTTTTATCCTTCTGTGGGTATATCAGCTATAATATCAGATATGGTAAAATTACCAGCCTGGGTAACATATGGAAGGGTCAGGTTGACCTCCGCTAATTCCGGTTTTGGCGGCAGGGAGTATCTTGATCGTAATTATTATTCCGTCGGCGCAGGCGGAGCAATCATAACACCGTCCATCCAATCATTGGGTGATTATAAACCGGAAATAACCAATTCAATAGAAACAGGGCTGGACTGGCGATTTTTCAAAAACAGGTTTGGTTTTAACCTGACCTATTATATTACCAAAACCAAAGACCAGCTATTATTAATAGGACTGCCCGCCGCTTCATTGTTTGATCAAAAGTATATAAATGCCGGGTTGATTGAGAATAAAGGCGTAGAGGTGACGGCAGATTATACGCCGGTAAAGACTTCGAATTTTTCATGGACAGGGGCAGTAAATTTTTCAAAAAATATTAATAAGGTTAAAGAACTAACTGAAAATATGAAGTCCGTGGTTATTTCAGAAGGCGATGCTGTATACCTCATTAAAGTTGATGAAGGAAGCAGCTATGGAGATGTATATGTAAAGGGGTGGAAAAAAGACGCCAATGGAAGACGATTGGTTGAAGATGATGGCTTACCTACATTGACTGACGGTTTAGATGTCTTTGTTGGAAATTATAATCCTGATTATATGTTGGGAGTCTCCAATACTTTTACATATAAGGCCCTTTCTTTAAGTTTTTTGATTGATCACAGGCAGGGTGGTGTTATTATATCAGGTACACAGGCGTTAATAGATGCCGACGGTCATTCCAAAGCATCGCTCCAGGGACGGGATGGCGGCATTATCCTCGATGGGGTAAATAGTAACGGCAACAAAAATACCGTGGCGGTTGACCCGCAAAAATACTTTGGTACAATAGGTACCCGGTACCCCGTTGGGGAATTTTATAGTTATTCAGCCACGAATACACGCCTGAGAGAACTGGTTTTAAGTTACAGGATTCCTGGTAATTTTTTAAATAAAACAAAGATCATTAAACGGGGAGAAGTTTCACTGGTAGGAAGAAATCTTTTCTTTTTTCACAAATCGGCTCCCATTGATGCTGAAATAACCCGGGGTACTGACGGGGGAGGCCTGGAATATTGCGCGCTCCCTTCTACACGCACCTATGGAATAAATCTTAATTTATTTTTCTGAATATTATCTATAAGGTTCACTGATAATATCGGCAAGAATTCACAATAAAATTATATAAAATGAAATACCGGAAAATGTCACCTAACCGAATATTATTTTACTTTATATTATGCTCCGCATTTACATGGACGGGCTGTACTAAAAAATTCGCAGAAAGGAACACTGATCCCACCAGGTTAACTTCTTTAGCTACTGAGGATTTAAAGGGCTTGTTTACAAATTCACTTTATATGGGGACCTACTCTGGTGATGGATCAGCCGAATACCAGTATGCGCAAGGTTTTTTTGCCGATTTATACGCGCAATATTCTGCAATAACTGCCACATTTGATCCCACAGACCGGTATAATATTTCGCAGGATTGGGTACAGGAACAATGGATTGGAACCTATACCAGGGCTTTACCTCCACTTGTAACCATACTAAAAGAAACAAAAGCTGCTGATCAAAAAGCGCTAAATGCGATTGCAAGGATATGGAAAGTATTTGTTATCCACCGGGCAACCGATTATTATGGTCCGATCCCCTATACAAAAATTGGTTATGACAGTATCGTAATATCTTATGATCTTCAAAAAGACATTTACATGGACCTTTTTAAAGAATTAACCGAAGCAAGTGAAGATCTAAAACAAAATATTGGGCAGATTTCCTACGGGGACGCTGATGTAATATTTGACGGAGACAATGCCGGGTGGTTAAAGTTTGCCAATACGCTTCGGTTGCGGCTGGCATTGCGTATTTCAAATGTAGAACCCGCTAAAGCGAAACAGGAAGCTGAGGCTGCTGTTACTGGCGGCCCAATGACAGATTTAACCGATGATGCATACCTTAAGGTTGGCGGCATTAATTATAATGGCTATAACCGGCAATCAGGATGGAATGAGTTCAGGATGAGCTCCACCATGGAAAGTTTGCTTGTTGGGTATAACGATCCACGGCTAAGTAAATTTTGGGCGCCCGCTGTAAACACTGGTGTATATAAAGGAGTGAGGAATGGAATGAACAGTGGAGAAATTGTACAAACGGAAAATGAACCGGATAATACCTCGGGGCCTAGTTTGCCACTCCTTCCTGATAATATGTTTACAACCCCCTCCACCGTTATGTACACTGCCGAAGCTTATTTTCTTCGCGCCGAGGGAGCGTTAAACGGCTGGCAAATGGGCGGAACGCCAAAGGAATTTTATGAGAAAGGTATTGAAATGTCATTGCGTACATGGGGAATTACCGATGCAATCGCTATCACGAATTACATTAACAGCGCCAGTCTTCCGGTGGCACCAGGAGGTTATTTTAGCACGCCTGCATTAACAGATATCCCAGTTAAATTTTCTACTGTTCCGGAAAAGCAGCGTGAACAGGTGCTTACTCAAAAATGGTTGGCATTATTTCCTGAAGGACATGAAGCCTGGGCGGAAGTAAGGCGATCAGGTTATCCGAAATTATACCCGCTAATTCATTCTGATAATTCGGATTTGCCCATCGGGAAGCTGATTCGCCGTATTCCTTTCCTGAATTATGACAGGGACAGAAACGGCCCCGCTGTAGAAGCCGCAGTGTCACTTCTTAATGGGCCGGATAATGCCGCGACCAAACTTTGGTGGGATGTAAAATAATATTCGGCATTGAAAAAATTTCCCATTATGAAATTAAATTTCAGGAACCGCACTGTAAAGACAAATATGTGCACCCGCCTGTATAAAACAATATTAATAGGTATAACGGTTGCAGGTTTGGCAGGATGTAAACAAACGCCTGGTTTGCCTCCCGGAGATGCATCTAACGGAGGATTATTCCTTCCCGGAAATTTTGAAGCTGTGGTCGTAGTGGACAGCATCGGCCCGGCGCGCCATATCGCAGTTAATGATAACGGTGACGTATACGTGAAACTTACTTATAATCGCGCTATGAATGGTGCCGGGGGTACCGTGGGCCTTCGGGATCTCAATAAGGATGGCAGGGCTGATTCTGTAGTATACTTTGGCGATTATAAAGATGTGGGAAATTCAGCGGTTGGAATGACCATTCATAATGGATATCTCTATACAAGTACTGTAAACAAGGTGCTGAGGAATAAATTAACGCCCGGAAAACTGGTACCTGAAAGCAAGACAGAGATAATGCTGACTGATGAAGATGAAAATGTGGCAAATAACTGGCATACTACCAAACCTGTAGCATTTGACAATAAGGGATATATGTATATTCCTTTCGGATCTCCTTCCGATGCGGGGCAGGATATTAAAAAATTCGGTCCTGTAGGAATTCCTGAGGGGAAGGGATTGGACCCTGCCCCCGAACGGGAAAATCATGCGGGTATATGGCGTTTCGAGGCGGATAAAACAGATCAGACACAAAAAGACGGAACTAAATTCGCTACAGGTATCCGTAGTGTGGTGGGGATGCAATGGAATGCAAAAGATGAAAGTTTATATGCAGTTGTGAACGGGATCGATAATTTTCATACAATCTATCCCAAACTGTATTCGTCATGGCAGGCGTCTGTACTTCCTGCAGAGTTATTGGTAAAAGTGAAACAAGGCTCGGATTTTGGCTGGCCTTATGCTTATTTCGATCAGATGAAAGGCATAAATATATTACAACCCGGTTATGGTGGCGATGGTAAAATAGTAGGGAGAGCCAGCCGCTTTGATACGCCTGTGATGGGTTTCCCGGGCCATTGGGCTCCGATGGATGTGCTGTTCTATGACGGTGATCAATTTCCCGCTCGTTATAAGAACGGTGCCTTTATAGCTTTCCACGGTTCCACAGACCGCTCTCCCTATCCGCAGGCAGGATATATTGTATGTTTTGTACCTTTTGAAAAAGGAGTGGCTACGGGAAAGCTGGAAATTTTCGCCGATGGTTTTACAAAAGTGGACACGGTTGTAAATACAGGCGATGCAATATACAGACCCATGGGCTTAGCAACAGGGCCTGATGGGTCATTGTATATTTCCGAATCGAACAAGGGAAAGATATGGAGAGTAATGTATAAAGGAGATAAGAATAAATTCGGTGAAAATGAATTAGCTGAAATGGAAAAACGAAAATCCAGGTCATATATAAAAACGCCGGATGAGGTTGCTGATAACCTTAATACGGGAGATGAACTGGAAGGAAATATATTATTCAACAGTTATTGTGCAAGTTGCCACCAGCGTAATGGCAAAGGTGATAATAACCGTTTCCCTCCAGTCGCCGGTTCTGCATATGTAACCGGGGAAAAAGACAAACTGATCAATGTAATATTAAATGGCTTGCAGGGAGAAATTAAAGTAAATGGAAAAACGTTTAATGGATTTATGCCTCCTCATGGCAGAATATTAGATGATCATGCGATTGCTTCCATAGCAACCTATATCAGAAACAATTTTGGTAATGACGCAGGGCATGTGAGTACACGGGAAGTAACAACTGTCAGAAACAGATCCAATAGTCAAACACTGATACCGGCAAAAAAGTAATTGATCTTCTCAACTCATATTAACAGAGAACTGTAGGTTCGGCGCATAGAATATGGATGATCTGTGCAAGTGGCGTAGCCTCGGTCTATTTTGTAGCAACGAACTTTAATCCGCTACCAAATATTTCAAGACCTGGTGTAGATATTTGCCGTGCCTACGGCACTCTGTCTGGGGGGATATCATACAACGGGTTAAAACCCGTTGCTACAAAATGTTTCGAGCCGACGGCTCTTGAATGCAGGAATTATTATGGATGATCTGTGCAAGTAGCGTAGCCTCCGTCCATTTTGTAGCAACGGATTTTAATCCGTTGAAAAGGTCAATCAGGAGTAATG
>JBDTWP010000400.1:0-6391 GCA_040006615.1 Ferruginibacter sp. | reverse complement strand
ATCGCATAAAGATTATTGGTAAGATAATGCTTCCATTTTACCTGCTGAAGGGATAAAAGGTACAAAGCCCGGGTCCGCAGCATTGCACTGCACATTCATATAAGTGCAATTTGTATTGCCAAAGAAACTGGCTACAGCAGCATCCGCAGCATCCTTGCTGCCGGCTATTTTTACCAATCCGTTGATCGGGACCAGCCTGGTCGGGTCAAAAATATCCAATGCCCACCTATATATGCTTCAAAACAGGCATGAAAATCAGGAGGGTTAAGTTGGTGAGCATATCCCGTAAAATACCGGGCAGGTATATCTGAAGCCCTGCACAATGCAATGCCAAGATGTGCAAAGTCTTTGCAAACTCCCTCCCGCTGGATCAATGTATCTAATGCGGAAGTGCCCGAATCAGTAGCTCCTGTTATGTAATCCGTATTATTGAAAATCCAATCATTTATTGCGAGCACTTTGGAGTATTCATTTGGCAGGTTGCCAAATTCCTTGGTGGCTAATTTTCTCAATTTGTCCGACTGGCAATGCCTGCTTGGAAAAAGATAAGGTAACACTGCTGGGTTAAGCGCGGTAATGGGTATTGATTGCAGGAGTTCTGTTTCATCGATGATCCTGTATTGTACGTCTACCAGCGCCCTGTATGAGATGGTAAATGATATTCCCTGGCTCACCTCAAACTTTAAGAACCTTGCATCACTGTTATTCAGATTAAATTCTTCGGGATTTAAAAAGGGATTAATAAGAAGTGATTCTTCAATAATTATCTGGTTAACCGACCTGGCTGCCTGTATATTGAAAATAAAGGTGGCAGGCGAGAAGACTTCGTAAGATAATTCACTAAAAATATTAAACTTCATCCTGCAAATGTACTGCTTAAAACTATTCGGGATCCCGCTCCTTACACCAGGCTTTATTTGAAAAATGTAAAAGTTAAATCAGCCGCAAAGTTATCCATCCTTTTGGAGATATTTTGTGATAACTGATGAAATAAAACCACATGTTACCGGTAGATAGCTTACCTGGTACCATACAATTTTGAAAAATTGAATGAAGATCAGATTTCAAGCAGCTTATACATTTCCTCCAGTTTTGGGGAAAGAATAATTTCGGTTCTCCTGTTTTTTGCCCTGCCTTCCGGCGTGCCATTTGTATCCAATGGATCAAAAAAGCTATGCCCAGATGCCACCACCCTCACAGGATCCACTTTGTAATTATCGACCAGGATCCTGACGATTGAATTTGCACGGCCTGTACTCAGATCCCAGTTGTCTTTAAATCGTCCGCGGATAGGGATGCTATCCGTATGACCTTCAATATTTACTGCAACATCAGCGTTTAGATTAAGCACCGCCGCGAGTTTGGACAATGCGTCAACACCTTTAGGATTAACAACCGCACTCCCTGAAGGGAACAATAAATTCTCAGAAAGGCTTACATATACTTTACCGTTCTTTTGAACGACAGAAAGATCATTTGAATTAAATCCCTTTAAGGCTTCTGACATCTTATTCTTGAGTAGATCTGACTGATCTTTTTGCTGGGTCAGTAAAGTTTGCAACTGAAGTAACTTTTTTTGTTGCTGTTGTAAACTTTCCTGTTGCTGCTGCAGTGTTTTTTCTGACTGGTTTAACTGGTTTTGCTGGGTTGCAGATTGTTCTCCAAGTTGGGAGTTCTTATTACTCAATTGTGAGTTCTTATTACTCAATTGAGAGTTTTGACTATTCAGATTGTCGTTCTTTTTATTAAGCGACAATATTTCATCCTGCAACTTTGTATTTTGATTGGCTAGTTGTGAACTGTCTGTCCGTAAATTGGAGGTTTCCAGCTGAGACTGTCTCAATACCCTGTTGGCAACACAACCAGGAAACAGGAATATTAAAGGGAGGTAAATAAGATACTTTTTCATATGTACATTTTTAAAAGGTACTAAGTTAAAAACGTGCCGCAATTTTTACATTGGATAATTAGTGATAATAACGGTCATGGGGAGGTTTTTACTTTTATTGATGATAATAATGCCCATCAACTCATGGCGGCACTGCAATTTTCAATTGCCTGAAAAAATTCTTTTCTTCAATCTCACAAACAGACCCTGGCTGAAGGTCCCCAAGTACCAGTCCTTCTATCGATACGCGGATCAGTCTCTTACATCGAAGTCGAACCGCTCCGATCATTTTACGCACCTGGTGAAATTTGCCTTCCCTTAATGTAATTAATAGCCAGCTATTGGGTCCGTACTGTTTTCGGTCGCTTGCGGTTTTAAAGATCTTATCCGGGTTTTCTATAATCGTTACATTGCAGGGAGGAGTAACATAATCTTTTCCCCCTTTTACGCGAATAGTGATGCCCGTTTGAAGCAGGTATAAATTTTCATTGCTTAATATATTGTTTACCTGAACCAGGTAAGTTCGTTTATGTGGTGTATCACCCTCGAACAACAAGCGGGTTACTTTTTTATTGGTGGTTAGGATCAGCAAACCTTCTGAGTGATTATCAAGCCTTCCCACAGCATGTGTTCCGGCGGGAAAATTAAAATCCAGGTTGCCTAATAATTTTACTTTATGTGTACTCACAAATTGTGATACCATATCATACGGTTTATTAACTATGAAGTACCTGTAGGCAGTCTCGTTCATTTATAAAGGTCATTGCTAATCATTAAAGTTGAAATTCCTCCACGGGGATTTTGGGACTTTTCAGGTCAAACACCACTTTGGCATTCTTTTGTTCGGAAGAGGAAATAAATACTTCATAGCGTTTATCGTTTGTGGTAATGATCATCAGGGAGGTATTTGGTGGAATCGAACCGAGGTTATTTGCCACCATCACGAGTTCATGATGCGGATGCACCGGATCCACGGTCAATCGAAAGCTAATCGGTTTTTCTGAAAGGCCGGCCCGTGAAACGATCAACTCATTATTGTGATAAATACTTACAGTATCCCCGTCTACCACGCCATTATCGTACAGATCGATCACTATTTCAGACGAGCCGGTTTCAATTTGTTTAATAACCGGATTTGCCCGGGTAAGTATCGGGTTGGGCAACGAAATAGCGGGCCTTTCCCTTATAACAGGCTTTCTAATTAGCGGGGTATCTTTCAGTGGAATCTTTGTAGCAATGAGGATATCTTTTTTTAATGGTTTAAGCACAGGCGTTTTCTTTACAGGAGATTTTGATACGGGAATGGGTTGTTTTATAACTGGTTTGGGTCCCGGCTCATCCTTCACCACGGGTTTTGGTTGCAGGCATTCCCGGATAGTGATATCATCCATTGCAAAATCATTTCCACAACCGCCGTTAGCCTTATTTTCTATTTTTAAAATTAGCGTGCCCACATCAGCCGGGGTTTTAAACAGGGCAGAATATTGTATCCACGTTATTGCGCCAGTTGGAATCAATCCACCGGTTGAAACCTTTACCAATTCAATACCCGCAGTATTTTCTACGATAAAGCGCAGATCAGGGCGGATATTGGTACACTCAAATCTCGGCCGGCAAACATTTAAAAGCCATGCCGCCATTTCATAAGTAGTATTAGGCAGCAGCCCCCTGAGCGCCGTAACAAAAAATAGGCCTGGTCTGTAGGCAGCATTCACCAGCAGCATTTTACCCCCGGTATCATTAGGGGTATGATCCTGGCTTAACATTATCCAATGCCCGTTAAAACAATCACCGGTTGAAGATACGATAGCAAAATTTCCATCCTGGGGACAGTAATCATAAACCCGTTCGTAATTATCCGGTGGTGAAAGTCCAGGTTCCATTGGCCGGCTATCGTTGCCAAAATCAATTTGCAAAAGAGGTGGCTGCAACACACAACCAGCCTGGCCCCACAATGGATTCAATTGTCCATTGAATAATAATAATAAATAAAGAATAATTATTCTTTCACCTGGTATTCTATTCATTCAACAGGTTATTTTATATTTTCCTGGCGCCATACTACTTCAATCCAATCCTTCTGCCATTTCCTCTTCTTTAAGCGATATTACAATACCCCATTTTTTTTGAATGAAAATAATATATGAGTGGCAGATTTCAATGGATGAAGTTTCAGGAATCCCAAATAGCTAATTAGCCGGTTAGCTTCCCTAAAAATTAATGCCTGCCTGCAGTTTCTTACTTTCGTGCCCGGCCCGGGTACAGGCAATGATGCTGCGTAATCAATATGGGAAAATTACCCTTCTTCTCTATTGATAAATACATAAGATTTAGCCTCATTAACGGGCTTAATGGGCTGTCCGGCATCTACACTCCACACCCTCGTAAAGGAAGCTCCGAAATACAATATCAGGGAGGAATAAAATACGAATAACAATAACAGAACGATCGAAGCCGACGTGCCATAAACAATTCCTATATTGCTATTTGGCAATAGCCAGCCCAGTATATATTTACCGATACTGAAGAGTATGCTGGTGAGAAGGCCTCCCGAAACAGCGCCTTTCCAGCCGGGCCTTCCATCGGAAAGGTAGCGGAATAATACGGTGAACCATGCCCAAACAGTAATGATGGAGAGCAGGGTGGATAATACCCTGTTAAAAAGTATTCCAAAACCCGGCATCAGCTCGGTCACATATTTCCCAAAAATCAGCTGCATACTTTCTGCGAATAAAGAGGCCATGAACAGGAGACCGGTAAAAAGAATTACCAGGAATGATTTTAACCGCATCCTTATGACCATTCCAAAACTTTGTTTGCCAATTCTCCTGATCATCCATAACTGGTTAAAAGAGCTTTGGATCACTTTGAATAGGGTAGTGGCCACAAACACCAGGAAAATAAAACCCATAATGGCAACAGGCCAGTTAACTGCCAATCCCCGGAATGCCCGAAGGGTGTCTATGAGCTGGTGAACGCTATCCTTTCCCACAATATCCCCCAACCTGCTAAATAATTGCCGGCTGATATTTCTGCGGTTAAATAATAGACCCAGCAGTTGTATCAGTATCAATAATATGGGGGGCAATGCAAATGTTGTAAAAAAAGCGGTAGCACCTGCCAGTCGCATCGGGTCGTTTTTTATCAATAACCGGAATGCTTTACCGAGTTGCCGGGCAATATTTCTGAAGAAATGAGGTTTCATTAACAGGGGCGTTAGTATTAATTGACATCTGGAATACCAGCTGCCCAATTTGGAAAATTACAATAAAGGAGTGAAATATAATAATATGGCATCACTAAAGATTGAAGCCCCTTTGATGGTAAATAAATGCAATCCATTTAGAATTGGTATTGCAGGAACAGGCCGCCGCCCCTTTACAGTCAGTTGGAATCACTATGCACCTCCAAAAAACCTTTCTTTTTGTTCACAGGAATTCTTGCCCTGTAAACAATAAAGCCCGGCACCTACCAGCTATTTGTATAAATCTATTTTATTGTTTATGGATTTATTTATGAACAGGGCTTTAAAATACTGGAAAAATGATTTACATTTAATTTCGATCCAAAGAAGATACCAACTTACGGATAATCTTAGCGTTATAATCCAAAAATTCCAGGAAAGATCCCCACCCAGGAAAAATTATTTCATAAAAGCTTCTGGGAATTGGTACTAGTACTTTAATCCTTTGGTCATTCAATCCTGTTCACGTATAAGTGAGAGGCTGAATATTAAGCTTCGTTTTATTAAAAAAAAATAATTGAACGAAAAAAACAACTGGTTAATTATTCTGATACTGCAATAAAGATTTTTTCAATTTATATTAGTATTAAATTAATTGTATGAAAAAAATTATACCCCTCGTAGCGCTTGTATGTTTTGTATTTACCGTCAACGCTCAGCTATTGGTTACCGATTCATCCTTTAACTCCAATAATAATGGAGTCACCTTTAGTTTACTCGGGGTTGACAGTTCCTATCGTGAAGCGGGTAATTGCCGCCTGGCTTATGCCTATAGTAAAGTGTTTAATATCGGCACCCAGAAATTGACAAATGGTACATATAGAACCTATGACTATTTTGGTGACGGAAACCTCCGGCAGATTGTTTTTCAATCCTGGAACGCGGTTAACAGTTCTTATATGAATAGCATCAGAAATACATTTACTTACTACCAGGCCACTTCAAAAACACTCACCAGTTTAACCGAGATATGGGTAAATAATTCGACCTGGCAAAATTCATCCTTAGAAACCAACACCTACGATGCAAACGGGTATTTGACCGTAAGTATCTATCAGAGCTGGGATATACCTTCAGGTACATGGGTAAAGGATCAGGAAATTGATTATTATAATAGGAGCAATGGGGTGCTTGATAGTACAATCGGTTTTGACTATGAAAACAATGTTGTAATAGACCAAAATAAAAACATATATTCCTATATTGGCGCTTCCACAATGCTTTACCGGATACTAAATCAAACCTGGGTAAATAACCAG
>JBDTWP010000399.1:0-6418 GCA_040006615.1 Ferruginibacter sp. | reverse complement strand
GCGAAGGCGAATTTATGGATGTTCGTCCCTTTAATAAAAATAAAAAAACAACTACCGATATTGATGAAGCCAGCGATACCTACGATGCCATTGACTGGCTGGTAAAAAACATTGAAAACAATAATGAAAAAGTAGGCGTTACCGGCATCTCCTATCCTGGCTTCTATGCTACCGAAGCTGCGCTGAGCGGCCATCCCGCATTAAAGGCGGTTAGTCCTCAGGCACCGGTAACCAATTGGTTCATTGGCGATGACTGGCACCACAACGGCGCGTTTTTTCAAACTGATGCATTTTCTTTTTATCCTTCATTTGGCAAGCCTCGTCCCAAACCTACCATGGATTACGGCGATGGGTTCTCCTCCCCTGTTAAAGACAATTACAAATTCTTTTTGCAAACGGGTGCCTTAAAAAATTTATCTGCATTAATAGGCGACAGTATTAAATTCTGGCACGAACTGTTCCAGCATCCAAATTATGACGCCTGGTGGAAGGCAAGAGACGCAAGGGTAGGTTTATATAATGTGAAACCAGCGATGCTTTGGGTAGGTGGATTGTTTGATGCGGAAGATTGCTGGGGTGCCTGGAACACCTACAAAGCCTGTGAAAGACAGAGTCCCCACACAAACAGCAAAATTGTAATGGGCCCCTGGAACCATGGTCAATGGGGCCAGGACAGGGAAGGAAGCTTTATGGGAAATATTCGCTTTGGCGGCAATACCGCAGCCTTCTACCAGCAAAATATAGAAATTCCTTTTTTTAATTACTACCTTAAAGGAAAAGGCAATGTCGATGATATTGCGGAAGCTAATATATTTTTCAGCGGTGAAAATAATTGGAAAAAATTAACCAGATGGCCACCCCTGAATATAGAATACAAATCTCTTTACCTGCTTGGAGACGGCAAATTATCTTTTGAAAAGCTGGCTTCAAAATTAAAAACGGGCAATATAAAACAGCGTGTACCAAATTATAGTGAATACACCAGCGACCCGGCCCACCCCGTTCCCTACACCGAAGACGTTCACAGACAGAGAACCATAGAATATATGACAGACGACCAACGCTTTGCCTCCCGGAGGCCCGATGTCCTTACCTTTGAAACGCCAGTGCTGGAAGATAACCTGACCCTTGCCGGGCCGGTGATCGCTGAGCTGGTTACCAGCATCAGCACCACCGATGCCGACTTTGTAGTGAAACTGATCGATGTTTTCCCCGATGATTTCGAATACGATGCTTCGATGAAAGGTAAAAGCAAAAATTACCCGATGGGTGGTTATCAGATGCTGGTTAGAGGAGAGATCATGAGAGGCAAATTCAGGAATAGTTTTGAGAAGCCCGAACCATTTATCCCCGGCAAAATCACAACAGTAAAATATGAGTTACCTGATATAGCCCATACTTTTAAAAAGGGGCACCGGTTAATGATCCAGGTACAAAGTACCTGGTTTCCGCTGGCAGACAGGAACCCGCAAAAGTTTTTGAATATTTATCTTGCCAATGACAGTGATTTTCAAAAAGCAACCATTCGTATCTTTCATGACGGCATCAATCAAACCCGTTTTATATTACCCGTTTTAAAATAAAATGAATGCAAAAAACAGAAGATTAACACTTATATAAAACATAACTTATGAATAAAATTATTTTATTGCTGACCCTGATTACTTACTTGCCTGTTACCGCACAGAATAATATAAACATTATACCCATGCCGGCAAAAATGGTGGTGCCGGAAACACCTGGTACATTTACCATTACAAAAAATACAACGATCGTTTTGGCAGATAGCAGCATGGAAAAAAGTGCCGCATTCTTAAATGAATACCTGCAATTTTTATTTGGTTTCCAATTAAAAACGGTTAGAAATGTACCGGGGAAAAAATCCATCGCATTAAATTATTCCCTTGTTTTGAATTACCGCCAGACGAAAAATGATATACCCGGCGCTTATACGCTGGAAATAGGAAAAAATGGAATAAACATTACCGGCGACGATGAAACAGGTACTTTCTATGGCATTCAAACACTTATTCAATTATTACCCGTAGAGAAAAAAACAGCATTGCCTGTACCCTATATTTCGATTATTGACAAACCCCGGTTTGCCTACCGTGGTATGCACCTCGACGTGGGCCGGCATTTTATGCCGCCATCCTTTATAAAAGACTATATTGATTATTTAGCCTTGCATAAGTTTAATAATTTCCACTGGCACTTAACAGAGGACCAGGGTTGGCGTATAGAAATAAAAAAATATCCTTTACTCACGCAGGTTGGGGGCTGCAGGGAACAAACATTGGTAGGCAGGTATGGAAGCAAAACATACGATGGTAAAAAATACTGCGGCTTTTACACGCAGGAGGAAATAAAAGAAATAGTAAAATATGCCGCTGACCGGTATATCAATATCATACCGGAAATTGAATTGCCAGGCCATGCTTTAGCTGCGATCACAGCCTATCCTGAATTGAGTTGTACTCCAGCAGCGCCTAAAAAAGTTGCAGAAACCTGGGGTGTATTTGAAGATGTTTTTTGTCCTACCGAAAACACATTTACTTTTTTAGAGAATGTATTGGATGAAGTGATGGCATTATTCCCCTCGGGGTATATCCATATCGGGGGCGATGAATGCCCGAAAGAAGCATGGAAGAGATCAGACTTCTGCCAGCAATTAATAAAAGAAAAGGGCTTGAAAGATGAACATGGCCTGCAGAGCTATTTCATTCAGCGAATAGAAAAATACATCAACAGCAAAGGTCGTAAAATAATCGGATGGGATGAAATATTAGAAGGTGGCCTGGCTCCAAACGCTGCGGTGATGAGCTGGCGTGGCGAAGAAGGGGGTATTGTAGCCGCCCAGCAAAACCATGACGTGATCATGACACCTGGAAGTCATTGTTATCTGGATCATAGTCAAAGCAAGAAGGAAGACAGTGTAACAATTGGCGGCTATTTGCCATTAGAGACTGTTTATAGCTATGAACCGATTCCAGCCAAATTATCCCCTTCAGAAGCAAAATATATATTGGGTGCGCAAGGTAATGTATGGACGGAATACATGAATAATACCTCAAAAGTGGAATACATGATCTTCCCAAGGTTGAGCGCGATGTCTGAAGTGCTGTGGAGCCCTAAAGAAAAAAGAAACTGGAAAGATTTTGAAAAAAGGATCCCGGCTTTAATGAAGCGATACGATTTTTGGGGAACCAATTACAGTAAGGCTTATTTTGAACAACAAACTAAATAAAAGAGAATACACCAAAAGAAATTGAACCGACTGGTACATTAAAGAAAAAAGAAAGTTTCCCAGGCTCTTCGTTTGGGCAACTTCAGGACGGTAAAAAAACCGGGATTGTTTTTATCTGCAAATCATTTGAAATAGACGGTAAACACCTCAAACCTTCATTAAAGGGCAAAAAAATGGGCCAGAATAGAAATTCAGCCCGTTTTTAAATCCAATATCCTATGAAAAACCAAAGTATTAACGCCCGTTCTCTGATTAAATTGTATAAAAGGAAAAATAATAAAAAAAAAATTAAGAAAGTAGTTTTCCGGAAAGCCTGATTTTACAGGATTTCTCTGCCCCTTATCATAAAGAACCAAAAAAGAAGGATAAGAGACTTAAATAGAAGCAACAACATCTTTGCCTTCCTTCTGGTCTGTGCTTTGCCCAAGAGCCCATTTAGCAACTGGCTGAAAAGAATTAGAAGACTTCCTGCAACATAAAGATAACCGATTAGCTGCGCACGGGGAATTGCCCCCGGTTGTTCAGGCCCAGGGATGGGAAACGAAGATCTCAACAGTTTATAGAATTTTTACTACAAAAGAATGGCATTCCATCCAATATTATAAGATTAAAGGTTCCGAATTTTACATTTATTAATTGTGACCATTAAATTACCTGAATCACTTAAATACCACTATGAAGTATTATCTTGTTAACTATATTGTTTTAAATAAGAAGACTGTAATCGAAAACAAAAACATTGGCATTACGCTGTTCACATTTGCAAATATTGACGATTTTAAGAAATCCATTTCCACTATAAAAAATGTTCGTTCGGAAACTGAGAAAATTGTCATTAAGTCATATAAACAAATCTCCCTGGAAGCATTTAATTCCCTAAACACTGAAATGGCATAATTTTTTGCCTGGTAATCTTTAAAACATTCAGCATTCATCCGGTATCCGGTACCCGGCGTCCATCTGAATTAAAGCGATCTCAATAATCCGCCGTCTATCGGGATATTCGCTCCGGTAATATAGGATGAAAAACCGGATGAGAGGAACGCCACCAAATGAGCATATTCTGCAGGATCGCCAAACCTGCCGATTGGTATCTCTGATGCCATTTTATCTTTAAACAAATCCATGGGGATAGCTTTATTTTCTGACTGCACCTTAAATATCTCGTTTAGCCTTTCCGTGTCAAAATAGCCCGTCAGGATATTGTTGACAGTGATACCCATCGGTGCTATTTCTCTTGCCAAAGTTTTTGCCCAGCTTAAAACACCGGTACGGATACTGTTGGACAACACTAAATTTTGTACCGGTTCCTTAGCCGTTATGGAAGAAAGGTTGATGATACGCCCATAATTCGCCGCACGCATTCCACGCAACGCTTCCATCGTGAGAAAGCAAACAGTTTTAAAAAGAAGATCAAATGATTGCTGATAATCTTCCGCCGTTTTATCCAACACGCCACCGGCAGCAGGTCCATTGGTATTATTAATCAGTATATCAACCTGCCGCTTCTCAAACCATGCAGTAATAATAGATTTGAATTGCGCGAAATCTGCGAAATCCACTACCAGGTAGCTATGTTGCTGGCCGGAACCGGCAGGTAGTTCGGCAAGCAATACTTTTAATCTTTCTTCGTTTCTTGCCATAAGGGTTATTTCAGCACCGCATTGAGCCAGCTGAATAGCAATGGCTTTTCCCAAACCCCTGCTGCTTCCCCCAACAAGGGCCTTTTTTCCTTTGAGTGATATCTCCATGATTACTTATTTATAATCCTCCCTTGCCGGTGAAAACATATCCAATAATTTACAATTTGTAATTGCAACTCCGCCATGAGGAGTATTTGAAGGAATGACGGCGACGAACCCGGGTTCATAAACAATTCGCTTCCCAGCCACAACAAGTTCAAATTTTCCTTCCAAAACCTGGCTGATCTGCTCATGAATATGCTGGTGTATTGGCATAACAGCCCCTGCTTCTACCTCCCAAAAAGCCATCGTCATCATTTCTGAATGAATAAACCTTGCTTTATACCCTTTAACAATTTCTTTCGGTTCTATTTGTTCAATTTCCTTGTACATATTTCTATTTCCTGCTTTATTTCCATATTTAAAATTAAGCACTAAATTGTTAAGCAATATTGTTTAATTCAGAAATAATTATTACCCGGAACATTCAAAACAGCAAATACCAAGGTGATACCATGCCGGTACCTTGCTCATGACAGTACCCTGAAAGATAGTAGTCATTCCGAAATCATTACCACATTATTCCCACAATACACCACAATAATGTGGTATAATATGGTGTTAATATAATTTTAATATATCGTATTCCCCTCCCAGACAGCATGCAGGTATATTGATGACATCATATTGATCCCGTAATATGATAATTGGAAAATGGAGTACCGGTTTTTGAAAGTTGAATCGTCAATGATGGACCCGATAGCTATACCTCCTATCTTGCATTAAATCTTATATAAATTATGGATACCTATGTTTTGTTATTCGCTGCCGGGTTAATCATCGGACTCATCATTGCTTTTGCATTCCGGGCCGCCACCAGGCATCAAATATTGTCGGTAAATGAACGGTTGCAGCTGGAGCAACTGGCAATACAACAATTGCAGCAGGAGAAGCTGCAACAGCAAAAAGAAAGAGACATTTTACTCAGCCGTGCCATGCAGGCTGAAGGATCGAATAAATTCTTACAGCAGGAATTTGACCATTATCACAAGTTGCAACAGGAGCACCAGGATATCCAAAAACAATTTGCCGTCCTTCAAACACAACTTGAATCGGCGAATGAAAAATTAAAGCTTCAAAAGCAGGAACTGGAATCGATCGGTGAAAAATTCCGTTTTGAGTTTCGCAACCTGGCACAGGGAATTCTGGATGAGAAGACAGCAAAGTTCACACAGGTGAATGAGGAAAAAATGAAAGCTATCCTGGATCCTTTAAAAACGGAATTAGTTGACTTTAAGAAAAAAGTAGATGATACTTATGATAAGGAAAGTAAAGAACGCTTTACATTGGGTAAAGAGGTGCAACGGCTGATAGAAATGAGCCAATTGGTAAGCCAGGAGGCCAATAACCTGGCTTCGGCCTTGAAGGGCAATAATAAACAACAGGGCAATTGGGGCGAAATGATCCTGGAAAGTATTTTAGACTATAG
>JBDTWP010000398.1:0-6437 GCA_040006615.1 Ferruginibacter sp. | reverse complement strand
CTTAGATGCTTAGCAATAGCTCCGATGCTGTAACCTTTGGCATAAAGCTCCTTTGCTTTTTCAAATTTAAACTGTCTTTGTGAACTTACATTTCCTGTAAATAAAGAATTATTTTCTGAGGCTGGAATGATTGGTGATTGATTTGAATAAAGCGTGCAACTCCTGGTGTTCACGGAAGATTGTTCGCACCAGCAGGTCAAGCGCCGGTTTAATGCCAATTACAAATCTTAATGCCTTTTCTTCCTCATCAAAATGCCTGATCAGTTCTTTCTTGTAAAATTGCAAGGCATAACTGGCTTTTCCGTCTGTGTCGGTTGGCAGTTCCTTATATACAGGTGCGTTCTTTTGTAATAACCTGGCCAATATGAGCGCGCCGTGGTGTTCCCTTGATAAAAGGGCAAGCGATGGATGTCTTTTCATAGTTATAAATCTTTAGTGTTGAATTTCCTCGTAGAATACCATACGGGTAATGCTATCCATAATATCAGTACCAGCAATGAGAAAAGCATTCCCGTATAAGTGCCAAAAAAGTCTTTAAAAACAGCTCCTGTATAACCCATCATGGCAGATACATCGAGCTGGAGTAAAATCAGTATCCGGCTGAGATCTATCGGGTTGAGCGCGCTGATGGCAATCATTGGCTTTTCCATCGGGTAATCCGCAAACTGGAATAACAGGAACAATACAAAGCCGTCAAATAATAAAGAAAAGTAAAGCCAGAGCATGATGGCGGCACCAATACCCTTTGCTTTGTCCCTTGTTTTTACGGTGGCCAGCATGGCTATTGCCACAAAAATAATGCTCAGCAAAATGCCGGTCGCGATCATGGTAAAGCCAATCATATTGGCCTGGAAAATTAATACCGGGATACCGGCGCCTATAAAAAAGGCAATGGAGAGTGAAGTGGCCAGGCCGGTAAAGAGGCTTAACCAGATGGATCTTCTTTTTAAAGGCTGGCTCACCAGCAGTTCAATAAACTCCGCACTGTTATATACATAAATGGTGGAAAAAATAATGCTTACCAATGGTACTACGATCAGGATAATATTTAACAAGCTTAGCAACCCCTTACTGCTGTTATCTTCCAGGCTGAATACGCTTAATGAGGCAGCCAGCAGGAATAAAGTGTATACCAGTACAATCCTGTTGCGGAGTATATCGGTTATTACATATTTTATAATTTTCTTCATGACTATTATTTTGTCATTACTCTTGCAATCGCTTTTGAAAGTTTGTCTTCCCCGGTATCTTTTCTTAATGCCTCAATACTTTTATGAAAAAGCAGTTTCCCTTCCTGCATATAAATGATCCCTGATACCAGGTCGTCCAGTTCGCTTAAGACATGAGAAGTGATTAAAACCAGTTTGCCCTTTTCCTTTTCTGCGATAATTTTTTCTTTCAGTAGTTCAGATGCCAGGGGATCAAGCCCTGCGGTTGGTTCATCCAGGATAAGCACAGCAGGGTCGAATAAAAAAGCAAGGGCGGCGCTTACTTTTTGCATGGTACCTCCCGATAAGGTTCTCATTCTTTTATTCTCCAGGTTTTGCAGCGAAAAGGATTTTATAAGATCTTCATCCGGTTCAGTTTTCATATTTCTTATATCTTTCATCATGCCAATCACCTGCCCAATGGTCATGTTATCGGGGTATCTCCCAATCTGCGGCATGTACCCAATGTCGTCCCTGTATTGCCAGTGATGCAGGATATTCTTATCCTTAAAGGTTATAAAGCCGCTATCGGGTACCACCATACCCAGTACCGACTTGATTAAGGTCGTCTTACCGCTGCCGTTAGGACCTACCAGGGCAATGCATTCACCCTTGTTGCAGGTAGCAGACACATTGTCCAGCGCTTTTAATTTACCAAAGGTTTTGGTTACATTACTTGCGATAATCATATATTTATTTTAGTTCGCCTGGGATGACATCTTTTAAAAAGATGTCAGCGCTATCCTAAAATGCCTTCTTCATCAACGGCGCATTGTCTTTCAGATTTTCCGGCGTAAGGCTTGGCAATATCTTTTCTGTTTTATCTAAGATGGACGTTATAAAACTCCGGAATAATATCATTGCCGGCGGGTATTTTTCCACTATCATGGAATACATGCTCACCGGGCGGTAGGGGATATCTCCGATCTTATCCTTATTAAGGTCGTACCCTTCGTATTTATCCCAATAATTGTGGTTGAAGGTATTCTGCACCAGGGAGCCATTGGTGCCTACATCAAAAGTATTGCCGGTAAAATTATTGTATTCCAATACCACATCCATGCAACTGGCCTGGATCTTTAAAGCCCAGCCATTGTTCTCAAAACTATTGTGCTTCATAAAGATCCGGTTGGCGCCTTCCATATAAATGGCACTGGTATTTCTTGCAAAATGATTCCCCTCCATATACCCGTCTGATATTTCCTTTAGCAATATGCCATGTGCCGCATCACCCCAGTTTTCTTCAAAATAATTACTGAACATTTTTATCCTGTTCGAAAACATAACAGATACCCCGGAACCATTATTGCTAAATATATTGCTGACATACATGTCATCATTGGAAAACATAAAATGCAATCCATACCGGATATTTCTTTCAGCGGTATTGCGCCAGATAACGGAGTTTTTTACAAACTCAAAATAGATTCCATCCCGGTGGCCGGTTACTTTGTTGTTTATAATACGCATGCTGTCGCTCTTCCAGCAATGAATGCCATTGCCGCTTTGCTGTTCTTCTTTACCGGTGGCTGTAAGTTGATTATGCTCAATGGTACAGTTGAAGCCATTTTGTGTATAGATCCCGAAAAAAGTATCTTCAAGGATATTGTTTTTTATGATCACATTTCTGCTATCGTAAACCTTTATACCGCTCAGATCTTCCAGGCTTGAAATACCCGAATGCACGATCCTGAATCCATCTACCACCACCCCGTTTGCCTTTATGGAAATTATTTCATATTTTTTTTCTCCATCCAATACCGGGTAATTGGTCCCTTTAAGTACAATGCTTTTTTTGATGACCAGGTTTTTCTCTTTATAATGACCGGGATCCACCAGCAGGGTATCGCCGGCTGCCGAGGCATCAATGCCCGCGGTTATATTTTTATACATGCGGGTAGCGCCGATTCGTATGGTTTTTGCTGGTGCCTGGAAATAAAAAAATAAGAACCATATAAGAATGAACGGTCTCATTTCTGCATATCCTCCCAGGAGATCTTGTTGCCATAAAAGATGGGTAATATTTTTGCCAGGCTGTCTTCACTGCTGAAAGCAGCTATATTTCCATTCATCGGGCTTTTGAAGGCGGGACTTTGCAAAAAGTAAGCGCGCTCCACATTTATGAGGTTATGGGGGCTGCTGAAATCAGCGAAATAAGTTGCTCCAATTTCATCCTGTGCGAGTTTTTTTAATTGTATAAATGCAATTATGCAATGCTCATCATCAAACTTGTACACTTTGCCTTTTTTAGTTATTATTTCGGCACCAAACCTTTTATCACTGATCGTCATTTTACAAAAATCGCAATTATCCTGTCCTATGCGCAGGGGTTGTGGAGCGGTACTGCAGCTATTAAGCGAAATGGTTAGCAATCCGATTATCAACAGGGCGGGGATTTTGGCTGCTACCATCCCCTTCCTTCTCCTTCTCCTTCTCCATTCATATATTACGCAGCCTAAAATCAAAGCACCCACGCCAACAAATATCCAGCCGCCCAAATCAGGCATTGAATAAGCTCCAAAATTTAATAATTGTTTAAAGCCGATTAAAGGCGGTTGGTATGCCATGCCGGGAACGATGATGGCGGCATCAGGATTTAAATTATGCCCGTAATCATATTCCCATCGCCAGAAATCAACCATTGCCACGATACCAAAAGTTACAAAGAGGATACACACTATATTCATCCATTTCCTTTTTGCGGCAATGGCTGCGATTATAAAAAGAACGGTAAAAAAGATAATGATTGCAGGCAATACTTTAAACTCAATAAAATCAGCAGTATGAAGGGTTTTCATGCCGATATAATGATTAAGTCCGTTTATAATGTCAACATTACCAGCTAATTTATCAGCATAAATTAACAGCCGCAATCCTTCCGGGTACTGCGGCGCCTGCAAATCTATGCGCCACATAGGAACGAATAAAACCGCCAATAATCCTAGTGCGCCAATAAAGAGTAATAGCCTGGTTGCCGTTGTAATTTTATTATTTTTCATTCATTGAGTTGAATTGGGAAGAATTTGATTAATCGTTGTTCGTTGGGCGACCAACGACCAACGAACAGCAATAATAATTACTTCTTAGAATCTACTATCTTGCCTCCCGCAGTACTATCTGCTTTAGGTAGGTTGGTTCCTGTACTAAAGCTTATCGGTGTGTTGCTGCCTGCTGGTGATACCCTTATATATCCTGACATTTCCTGGTGCAGGGCACTGCAGAAATCGGTACAATACATAGGAACCATGCCCACTTTGTCGGGTATCCATTTCAAAGTGCTGGTTTCACCCGGCATAACCAGCAATTCCGCATTTAGTGCTCCCTTAATGGCGAAACCATGTGGTACATCCCAATCCTGCTCAAGATTGGTGGTATGGAAATATACTTCATCACCCATCTTAATACCTTCAATATTATCAGGGGTAATATGAGAACGGATAAGTGTCAGGTACACATGGACCTTGTTGCCTTCCCGCACTACTTTAGTGGCCCCTTCGCCTTTGGCTACGTATGGATGGTCATTCGCTTCTATTTTAAAGAACTTAACCGATTTATCCCTGATAACGCTTGCCGCAACCGCCTGTGCATAGTGCGGTTCCCCGATGGTTGGATAGTCCAGTATCAATTGCATTTTATCCCCACTAATATCATACAGTTGTGCGCTTTGCGACAACTCAGGGCCTGTTGGCAGGAAGCGGTCTTTGGTGATCTTATTATAAGCAACCAGGTATTTACCCGTAGGTTTCCTTGTATCTCCGCCGGGTACCATCAAATGGCCGACAGAATAATAAGTAGGCACCCTGTCCACTACTTTCAGGTCCTTAATATTCCATTTTACCACTTCGCTTGATACAAACATAGAGGTATACGCGTTACCCCTTTCATCAAACTCGGTGTGTAAAGGACCAAGGCCCGGCTTCTTAACTTCGCCATATAATGCCGCTTCATATTTAATTACCGGGATGCCATCATAGGTTCCCTCAAATGCCTTGTCAGCAATCGCTTTCTGTATCTTATCAAAACTGAATACCGGGATCAATGCCGCTAATTTGCCACTTCCAACAATGTATTCGCCGGTTGGATCCACATCGCAACCGTGAGGAGATTTGGGGCAGGGAATAAAATAAACCAATTCAGGAAAATCTTTAACATCCAAAACAGTAACTGCTGTTTTGATGGTGGATGTTGCAGTATGCGTTTTTTCATCAAAGTGGTTGCTGGCATATTTTACATCCTGCTTACGCCCCTTGCCCGCTTTAATTAATTCCTCCGCCTTCTTCCAGTTTACGGCCATGATAAAATCCTTATCACGCTTGGAAGCATTTACTTCCAGCAGCGTATTGGCCTGCTCGGTATTATAGCAGCTAAAGAAAAACCATCCGTGTGATTTGCCTTTTCCTGCATGGCTCAGATCAAAGTTTACACCCGGGCATTGCAATTGAAAAGCAATATCCATGTTGCCATTGGTTTTATCTATGCTGATAAAACTGATGGTACCTTTGAAATTCTGCTTGTAGGTATTGATGGGCACATCGCCATTCTTATCATCCGGCGGTATGCTAAACCTTGTACCCGCAATAACGTATTCGGTATTTTCTGTTAGAAATGGGGAGGAGTGGTTGCCACCACTGTTGGGTAGTTCCAGGATTTCTGTTGTGCGGAAGGTGGTAAGGTCGATCCGGGCTACCCGTGGTGTATTGTTGCCATTGACAAAGACCCAACGGCCGTCAATTTCGCCATTTGTTTGCGACATGGCCACATGATGCAGGTCGTCCCATGGCACCTGGCCGTGGGAAGTGTTTAACATCGGTTTGGTTTCTTCGCTATAACCCCAGCCCTTTTCCGGATCTACAGAAAAAACGGGAATTACACGAAGCAGCCTGCCACTGGGTAATCCATAAACGGCCAGTTGACCGCTAAACCCACCTGAAACAAAATTGTAATACTCATCATATTTACCGGGAGCAACATAAGTTTTGGAGGCAGCGTCCCCGCTTACGGCGGATCCTACATTTTTAGGCTTGCATGAATTCATGCTAAATACCAACGCAAGGGCAGCCAGGCCGAAAGCATTGTTTTTTATTAATTTCATTATATATTGGTTTAAAATGAACTTTTTTTATTACACGAATTTTCGGCACGAATTACACGAATTTCAGGCTCGAATTACACGAATCGCATTAGGTATAACATTCGCAAACCTAAGCTGATAATAGGTTAGGCTTCATT
>JBDTWP010000397.1:0-6446 GCA_040006615.1 Ferruginibacter sp. | reverse complement strand
GAAAAGAAGGATCAGTACCAGCATTGGTAGGTGTGCCAACGAACGTAACCTTACTATTTGTGCAAATATTGTTTTTATCAGATGAGACAGATACGGCAGGTTGAGGCAAAATGGTATCCTGTTGAGATAATCGCTTGCCGCTGATAGTAATATTGTCAAAGCGGTCGTTGCCGCTTGTACCTATGGAATTATTTCCAAAAAATTCTATTCTTATTGCAAATTTTGGATTATGTGCTGTTTTAACATTGGTTGAAAAATCAATCGTTTGTAATCCAAAGACCGTTTCAGGATTGGGTACAAGAATGCTATCAGCTTTTATTTGCCATTGAACATTATCGGTAGTATAATAAATTCGCTGATATTCCGCCCCCTTGGTTGTTCGGGTAGTTGCATAGACTAATACAATATTTTTATAACCCGTTGTAGGTGCAGCAATAAGAAGAAACCTTCCGGCAGAAGGGTTTCGTGGTCTTAAGCCATATCCGGACAATTGGTCAAATTGTAAATTGAGATTACTTCCCTCAGTTGAACCGGTACGATCCATGAAACCAGCTCCGGTGCCTTCATAGGTTATCAGGGTATTACCCGGCAATGAGGTATCCGCAACTACAGAGGTTAAAGTATTGGCTGGAAGATTGTTAAAATGCCAATAATGTATCACCTTACTGGCGGTATCCACATCTGTGCTTTCAAAAAATGCTTTGAAGGACATGGCAGTGGAAAGTGTAATGTTTAGCGTATCAAGGGTACTCACCGAATCTCCTTCCCAATGTGTAAAACGATAGCCCGGTTTAGCTTTTGCAATCAATATCACGGGTACTTCAGGATAATATAAGCCTGTCCAGGGGTACGCCTGTTTAGGAACGCCGGGAAATGCTGGTGTGATATCAATGCTGTTTACAGAGATAAAACCCCGGGCAGAATCGGAAACATCAATTGTAAGCTGTTGTTCATTACCCAGGGAAAACTCTGCCCTTAAATGTTGCCTTGCATAAAAAGGACGCTGATCGGCATATTGAATCATACTGTTTACCGAGTCATTCCATTCACTTACTGTTTTTGGGTTACGCCAGCGCTGAATATGCTCCGCGATATGTGGGGTAACGAGAAAACGGAAATAGTTTATGACCGAATCGATGTTTGAAGCGAGAAAGGTGGTATTGAATAAATCGGCGTATCGTGATATAAATTTATTGCGAAAATCTGTGTTAGCCAGCAGTTTTCTTAGCATCTCCGTAGACCAGGTGGCAGAATTTTTATCCGTCCTGGTGCCCGCTGCCCATGACAGCATATTGTAGGCCGGGCCACCCGAGAATCTGGCGCCCAGTCCCCTATCCAAATCGTGCAATACCCAGCGGAAGCGGCCGTCCTGCCCTTTGGGTGCATCGGGAGTAAACGGCACCCTTTTCCTAAAACATGACCCGTTATTAAAGGGCCAGTCATTGTTACCAAAAAATATCTCCGTAATTTGGTAATCAATGAAATTGTCCACATCCATCCTGGTCTGAACATTCGCATAGTTGGCCGGTACCGAAATATCGTTGTCAGAAATGAAGCTGCGCAGGCTAAGGATTTCGGTATTGGTACCATCATGGACGACTGAGCGGTCCTCGATAAAATCCAGTTCAGTATTACTGATACCGTATTTCTGATGAAAATAGTTATCATCATATCTTTCCCTGGCATTCAATAAACCCCACAATTCACCATTGATAAAGGTAATGGAAGGCACCTGGCGCTGTACATCAAATCTTAAATGCTTAACGCTTGTTTGTATCACCATATCGCGCATATGAGCTATTTCCATATCCTGGCCTGCGTTACTCAGGATCAACCGTTCATAGTTCTTATAAGGAAGATCAGGATAAAGCGCATAATTTAAATCCGGAGCGCCGTAATTGCTCCGAAAATAGATGCGCTGGGCTTTTTGCGGCCTGTTCACACTGGAAGCTCCGTTGATGGTCCAGCCTGCATTGGTCTGTAATTCACGGTTTGTATGATTTGGAGTGAAGAGCTCAAAGCTCAGCGGCAATTCAACTTCCCTTCGCCAGTTGGCGGTGCGGGTGCCTATAGAATCGGTTTGCCATTGTTCGAAATCCGTACCCGCATTATAGATGCCGTCGTCCCAACTGAACAGTTGATTTTCCGGCATAGCCAAAGATATTACCGGCAGTGTGTACTTATTTATCCCATTAGGCGTTACAAAGTAAGTTGCTGTATTCACTTCGCTGGATATATATCCCGGTTTTATCGCGATAGCGCGGACAACTGTTCCTTTATTTATAAGAGTCAGCGGAAAATAGCCCGGCGTGCGATCATAAGTGGAAGACTTAAGGCAAAGCCGGTTGGGACTGACAGATGCATCTGATATGGGTAAAGGGCCTGTATAATTAACTGAACGAAATGAATCAAATAAAAAAGGTCCGACAACCTGTCCCGCTTTTTCAATATATTGATTTCTATACCTGTACACAGTTCCATTTATATTCCCGGTGTCTGGAATAGAGCCGTCAATGGTATAGATAATTTGTGCATCAGGATTGTCCGAAGAAATGTCAAGGGAAAAAGGATTCGGGTAAAATCCGGCACCTGCAGAAAAAACCGGCACTTTCAGATAACCCGTATAGCCAATAGAACTGTTATTGGATGCACCTGGGGTAGGTTTCGAAAAAAAACTGAATTCAGGAGAACCGTCGGTATGCCTGCCAAAAGATATGTCCGTTTTCTGTGCGCTCAGCAATGCCGAATCTACCAGCGTAATGCCATCTGGTAAATACAGGTAAATGCTCTCGCCTGAAGCCGATACTTTGAATGGAAGATGCGTATTGCCGCGGGATGTATCACTACTGGCCCAGAGTATTAAGTATCCGCCTGCAGGTACCGGCAAACTTCCTGAAAAGTGAAATTTGAGTGGATTATTATGGTCGTTTGATATATAATATCCGTTTAAGTCAACCGGATTACCATTAGAATTATATATTTCAACCCAGTCTGAAAAATCCCCGGTATTATCAGCAATAATACTATCATTTGAAGCCATTACTTCATTTATAAATATTCCCTGCTGTGCCATCAAGGGAATGGCATGAAATAATAAAAGGAAAACAAAAAAAAGAAGCAATTTAATTCTCATAATGCCAGGTTTAGAGCATTTTAAGACAGTCAGTTTCCAATTTTAAATACAGACCGAATATATTAAAAAATTTGATATTTTGCAAAATAAATATGATAATTTCATCTGGTCGTGCTATTAGAAGCCTAAAAGCAGTTTATTTGATCCGGTTTTTTTGCTGTTCAAATGAAAGAATTAATGTAAAGTTGAAAATTTACAATCATATTCAAAAATCGAAACGATTTAAGATACTTTAAAACAGGCCATTTTATGACAGGAGAAATAAATAAACAATTTCCAAAGACTTATATTGACATTGACGAAGCGACGAGGAATGTCAGTTTTACGATGGCTTCTGACCTACTTACCTGCTCTTTACTCCAGACCCTTGCCGCCTCAAAGCCATCAGGCAAATTTCTTGAACTTGGAACGGGTACGGGACTTTCAACGTCGTGGATACTTGAGGGCATGGATATTGATTCTTCATTACTTTCAATTGACAATGAACCTGCGTTTTTGGATATTGCCACTAGATTTCTGGGGAACGATAAGCGCCTGGATTTAATTTGCACTGACGGAGGCAAGTGGGTAGGAGAAAATAAGCGACAAAAATTTGATTATATTTTTGCCGACACATGGCATGGGAAGTTTCTCCTTTTAGATGAAGTATTATCTATGCTAAACAAAGGTGGCATTTACATAATTGACGATATGTTACCTCACCCAAACTGGCCGGATGGTCACCAGGAAAAGGTAACCAGGTTAATTAGCTATTTAGAATTCAGGGAGGACCTTTTATTAACTAAACTCGTTTGGGCGACAGGAATAATTATTGCTGTCAAAAAATAGAACGGCTTTGCGTTAGCCTTACGCTGCCGTTTTAAATTATCTCTAAACCATTGTTACCTGACTGAAATTCAGTAAGGTACAACACGGTCAGTGTTTGCAAACCCTGACGGCGGTTGGAAACGACTACTTATTTCAACCACCGGCAGGGCCAAAAAGCCGCTGCCGGGGTTGGTGACTGAAAATCGGGTTTTGAAGAATGTTGTTTAATGCTTATGTTGCTCATTGAGCAGGAGTAGCAGGATATTTTACCTGATTATTTCATAACGGGATTAACAAGTTCTAATTACCGGCAGTTAAATCATCCAATGCTTTTTTAAGCTTTTCCTCCAGGGGCTTTAATTGTTTTTTTACTACTCTTTTATTCAGGTAATAAATAAAGCTATACAATACAGCGACTAAAACGGTATAAACCACTTTGCTTAATAAAGTAAGCGGGAAGGCGTAAAAGAAGCACATCACGCCGATGAAAAAAGGTAATAAATACCACCAAAGCACTGTTTCAGACAAGGTTATCTGTTGCCTTACCCTTTTCAGCGAAACCACCAAATGATATTTGATTTCTGAAGATATATCTTCCTGTACGTTGACTTTCCCGGCACGGATGAGTTTGAAAATGACCAGGACGCAGTTTATTATTATAATACCTGCGCCGATTTTAGCTAATAGCTGTGGAAGGGTCAACATCTTCACCCATTGTTTGTTTTTACTGTTCTTATAATTATTAGTTATGAAATTTTAGATAATATTACATGGAAGAAAAAATAATTTTCGAAAATAACGATCCCTTAAGTGGGGCTTATTTTTATATTTGCAGATCGTAAAGTTTTCTATTGACTCAAAAAACACGAAATTACTTTCCTGGTAGATGACAAAAAACAGGATTGTAAACAATAAATCTGCAAGCATGACAATTATTGAATCTAACGTTACAATTAATGTAAAAGACTTAGTCAAATCAATTTCGTTTTACGAATCTATCGGATTTACAGTAAAAAATAAATGGGGGAACCACTATGCACAATTAACGGCACCAGGTATTGTTATCGGGCTTCATCCAACAAGCGATACAAATTTAACCGGCAATTCGGGTAATGTTTCAATTGGCTTTACCGTGAATGATTTTGAAGAGGCAAAATTGTCATTACAGCATTTATCTGTCAGTGCAACCGACAGGGAGGAAGAGGGAGGACAATTTCTGCACTTTAACGACCCTGATGGAACTGCTCTATATTTTATAAAACCCAAATGGCAATAATTTACCCCGGACCAGAACAGGTTGTTTTAATATGCATGAATTGTAATCGCAACAGTTTTCAATCTTAGTCTTAAACAAGAAATTATGTCTATAACAAGAGAATCCGAATTAACGGGAATCAAAAAAATAAGTGATGCAGTTGCAATTACACTTAAACAAATGAGAAACTATGCCAAACCCGGAATGACAGCTAAGCAATTAGATGAATTCGGAGGACAAATCCTGAATAACTTAGGAGCAAAGTCAGCACCCCGGTTAACCTATGGTTTCCCCGGCTGGACCTGTATCAGTATTAATAACGAAGTTGCTCACGGCGTTCCTTCTGAAAAAAAGTTACTTAAAGAAGGCGATTTAATAAATATTGACGTTTCGGCAGAACTTGATGGATTTTGGTCTGACAATGGTGGTTCCTTCATTCTCGGGCAAGACATCAACAATCACCGGGATTTAGTTGAAACTTCAAAATATATTTTAAAAAAGGCGATCAGCAATATTAAGGGTGGCGTTCGGGTTTCAGATATCGGGCAACTTATAGAAACAGCAGCAAAGAAATCAGGTTACAAGGTTATAAAAAACCTGACAGGGCATGGCATTGGCAGAAGTCTTCACGAAGAACCCCATGAAATTGCTAATTATCGCGACAAATCTAACCTGGCGAGATTTCGAAAAAACTCTGTTGTCGCAATAGAAACCTTTATTTCAACCCGGTCTACAATTGCCAATACTCATGCTGACGGATGGACATTGATTGGTGACAAGGGCGGTTATGTGGCTCAGCACGAACACACGATCCTGGTGACAGACGGGATACCAATCATCCTGACTGGCATGAACGAAATATGGAATTGACCTAATGCCAGGAATGTATTCATTAAAATGCTTCCATTCCCTGGCAATATTTTCTGAAAATATACCTATGGAATAAAAAAATAACAGGGTAAATAAAAAAACCGAAGTCAAATGCTCCGGTTTTTACATATTGCGGTAAATTATTATTTAAGCGCTTCAATTTTCTTTATGAAATTAGCTTTTGGCTGGGCACCAACTAATTTATCTACTACAACTCCACCTTTTACAAAAAGAATTGCGGGTATACTGGTAATGCCATAGTTGGTTGAGATCTGTGGATTGTGGTCAACATTAACTTTTCCTACATTTACTTTACCATCATATTCCTTTGACAATTCTTCTATTACTGGTCCGATTGCCCGGCAGGGACCACACCATTCT
>JBDTWP010000396.1:0-6456 GCA_040006615.1 Ferruginibacter sp. | reverse complement strand
AACTGGCAACATATAAGTACAGACGGTGTTTCAGAAGGTCACCAGTTCCAGTTCAGGAGACTGACATTATTTGTTTCATCCACGATTGGTAAAAGATTAAAGTTTTTGAGTGAAATAGAATTTGAAGATGGTGCTAAAGAAATAGCTGTTGAGTTTGCTGCATTGGATATAGAATTGAATCCTTTGTTAAATCTACGGGGTGGAATGATATTAAATCCGATAGGCGCTTTCAATCAGAACCATGATGGGCCCAAATGGGAATTTATTGACCGGCCCATTTCCGCCACAGAGTTACTGCCTGCCACATGGAGCAATTCAGGATTCGGATTATATGGAAAATATTATGGCAAAGACTGGATGTTCGGCTACGAAGCCTACCTGTCCGGCAGTTTTGATAATTCTATCATTGACAATAAAGAAAACAAGACCTTTTTGCCGGCTGCAAAAAATAACGCCGAACGGTTTGAAGAAATAAACAGCGGTTTGCCTCTTTTCACCGGAAAACTTGCGGTCAAATACAATAGAGTGGGAGAACTCGGCCTGTCATACATGGGTGGAGTGTACAACAAGTTCCAGGACGATGGAATAAGAATAGATGACAAGAGACGGGTGGACGTTTTTGCAATTGATGTCAACATCACATTGCCCGGGCTTAATACCTTTATTACCGGGGAATGGGCCTGGATAAAAATAAATACCCCCTCCACTTTTACCCAACAATTCGGCAACAGGCAACAGGGAGGTTTTATTGATATTGTGCAACCGGTCCTGAAGAAAAAAATACTGGGTTGGGAAAAGGCGACCATCAATCTTGCCTGCAGGCTGGAGTTTGTGGATTGGAACAAGGGGAAGTTTACCGATACAGGAGGGAATATCGCAGAAGATCTATGGAGTATCATGCCGGCGATCAGTTTCCGTCCCGGCTCTCAAACGGTTCTAAGATTAAATTACCGCCACCGGCAGCAAAAGGATATCCTGGGCAATCCGCCGGCAAAAACAGGTGGATTTAGTTTTGGTATATCAACGTATTTCTAGTGGCAATGATTATTGACCATTTACGATTGCCCATTGCCCATTGCTCATTGCCTATTCCCGCAATCTTTGCAACCAGGTAGCAAGCGCACAATCATCCGGTTCTTTGTTTATATTTGTCAAATGAAATTTTTCGGGTTCTTATTGAGTTTTTACATGATTGCACTTAGCAGTCTGCCTTGCGCTGATAGCCAGGAATGCAATGTAAAGGAAGAACAAAAAATTTCTGCTGCCACCGATCACCAGGAGCATAAGCATCTTGCTGAAGCCTGTTCCCCTTTTTGCAGTTGCGCTTGTTGTGCCTCGGCAGTTTTTCATAAGCAGGATATTCATGGCAGGACTATCCCATTGGTTTACCCGCAACAAAAGTTTTACTGCGGTAACGACGATTTTCATTCCTACGATTTTCATTCCGTGTGGCAACCGCCTAAGATTGGTTAATAACTCCCTTATATTTCTGAGGTAATACCCCTGACTTTGGGCTAACAATTTTGTTATACCCCATGCCCGGCATGTATTTATTCACCAATCAGTCAATTTTTATGTTAAATAGCATTATTCACTTTAGTATTAAACATAAGCTCATCATTGGGTTAATGACATTGGTACTTATCATTTGGGGTATATGGAGTGCCACCCAACTCCCGGTGGATGCCCTCCCCGATGTAACCAATAACCAGGTGCAGGTGATAACCAGGGCCCCTTCTTTGGCGGCTCAGGAAATAGAGCAGTTTATCACATACCCGGTTGAAAAATCTTTATCTAATATCCAGGGAGTAGCTGAGATGCGTTCCTTCTCCCGTTTTGGGTTAAGTGTGATAACCGTTGTGTTTAATGAAAATGTAAACGTGTATTTCGCAAGGCAATTAATCGCCGAAAAATTAAAAGACGCAGGGCAACAAATTCCCAAAGGAGCAGGCAACCCTGAACTTACACCACTGACTACGGGCCTGGGTGAAATATATCAGTATGTTGTTCATCCAAAAAAAGGTAGTGAACAAAAATATTCGGCGATGGATTTGCGAACTATGCAGGACTGGATTGTTGCCAGACAATTAAGTGGTATACCAGGTGTAGCAGAAATAACAGGCTTCGGCGGCATTAGTAAACAATATGAAGTGGCAGTAAACCCCGACCGTTTAAAAGCCATGAACACAACCATCCCGGAAATTTTTACAGCGATGGAAAAGAACAATGAAAATACCGGCGGCGCTTATATTGACCGGAAACCCAACGCTTATTTCATTCGCGGCGTGGGGTTGTTAAAAACGTTTGCCGATATTGAAAGCATCTTCATTAAGCACCAGGGCAATGGTATTCCGGTTTTGATCAGGGACGTTGCTACGGTACAGTTTGGTTCACCGCCCCGCTATGGCGCTATGACTTACAATGGAGAAAAAGAAGTAGTTGGTGGCATCGTTTTAATGATGAAAGGTGCGAACAGTGCCTCTGTAGTGGGGCTGGTGAAAGAGCGGATGAAGACTATACAAAAATCTTTACCGGAAGATGTGACGATAGAAGCATTTTTAGACCGTACCAATTTAATTGATCGTGCCATCAGTACAGTGAAAACCAATTTAATTGAAGGAGCATTGATTGTAATACTCGTACTAGTTTTATTCTTAGGAAATCTTCGCGCAGGCTTAATAGTTGCTTCCGCCATTCCCATATCCTTATTATTCGCACTTGCATTAATGAATTTGTTTGACGTTAGCGCCAACCTCATGAGCCTGGGAGCAATTGATTTTGGTTTGATTGTGGATGGCGCTGTAATTATCGTGGAATCCACCTTGCACCTGTTGGTAGTAAAAAAGACTGGATGCCTGCACGGTCAGGGTAGGCCGCCAGGAAAATTATCACAACAGGAAATGGATGAAGCAGTGGAAGGCAGTGCCAGGAAAATGATGAATTCCGCGGCTTTCGGGCAAATCATTATCCTCATTGTTTATTTGCCCATTCTTTCCTTGCAGGGCGTAGAAGGAAAAATGTTTCGTCCTATGGCTGAAACGGTGGCTTTCGCGATCCTGGGCGCGTTGCTTTTATCACTCACCTACATACCCATGATGAGCGCCTTATTTCTTTCCAAAAATACCATCCGCAGAAGAACGTACGCTGATAAAATGATGGATTTTTTTAGGTGGATATACGAACCGTTGATAAGGGGTGCCATCAGGATAAAGTATACCGTTATCAGCATTGCCGTTGGATTATTAATTTTTTCCATCATCATCTTCAAAAACCTGGGAGGTGAGTTTATACCAACATTGGAAGAAGGTGATTATGCCATCGAATTTACATTACCACAGGGGGCTTCGTTGTCTCAAACAATTGAAACTGCGATGCTTGCCGAAAGAATGCTAAAGGGATATCCCGAAGTAAAAATGGTGGTTAGCAAAATCGGGAGCGCAGATATTGCTACTGATCCGATGCCTGTCAACAATGGAGATGTGATGGTGATATTAAAAGACAGGAAGGAATGGACTACCACAAAGGATTTTTATGCCTTATCCGATATGATGAGAAAAAAACTTTCAGCTATCCCGGGAGTAATTGCCGAACCAAGTCAGCCTATACAAATGAGGTTTAATGAATTAATGACAGGCATACGGCAGGATGTAGCCATTAAGATTTTCGGGGAGAATTTAGACACCCTTGTTGCGTACGCGGATAAGGTGGCCAATGTGATCCGCCCTATAAAAGGCATTACACAACCCCAGGAGGAAAGAGTGGAAGGATTGCCGCAAATTACCATTGAGTATGACAGGGCAAGGCTGGCGGGTTATGGTTTAAATATTGAAGACGTAAATCATGTTATCAGTACGGCCTTTGCGGGGGAGGTGGCAGGCGCTGTTTATGAGAACGAAAGAAAATTTGACCTGGTATTGAGACTTGATAGCAGCCACCGCACTTCTTTGGAGGATGTAAGCAATTTATATGTATTTATGAATAATGGCAATCAAATTCCTTTGTCGCAGGTAGCAGCCGTAACCTTCAAAACAGGCCCGGCGCAAATAAGCCGTGAAGCGGGTAAACGAAGAATTTACGTAAGTTTTAATGTGAGCGGGCGTGACGTGGCAAGTGTAGTTAAAGAAGCGCAACAAAAACTAAGTGAAAATGTAAAACTGCCCACCGGTTATTACTATACATATGGCGGTACGTTTGAAAATTTACAAAAGGCGAGCGCCAGGTTAATGATCGTTGTGCCAATAGCACTCTTACTTATCTTTTGCATGTTGTACCTCAGTTTTCGTTCATTTAAAGAAGCAGCATTAATTTTCACTGCCATTCCGATGAGCGCCATTGGGGGTGTGTTTGCATTACTTATAAGAGATATGCCATTCAGTATTTCAGCGGGCGTTGGTTTTATTGCATTGTTTGGAGTGGCAGTATTAAATGGCATTGTTCTGATCAGTACGTTCAACCAACTTCAAAAAGATGGTATGGATGATGTGTTGCAACGGGTAATGGAAGGAACTAAAATTCGTTTACGACCTGTATTGATGACAGCAATGGTTGCATCTCTTGGCTTTTTGCCAATGGCGCTTTCAACCGGTGCAGGTGCAGAGGTTCAAAAACCATTAGCCACCGTTGTTATCGGCGGATTGATGACTGCTACATTCCTCACGTTGGTGGTGTTACCGTTACTGTACATTATTTTCTCATCAAAAAAAATAGCAATAATGAAGCCGGCGTTAGCAATTATGGCTGGTATTTCTTTACTGGCATTACCAAATAATTTGACCGCGCAACAACAAGTTTCAAAAAGAATAAGTATTAATGAAGCAATTGCTTTGGCAAAAAACAACCTGCAGTATGAAGTAAATAACCAGCAAATCAAAAAGGGAAAAACTCAAATTAAAACAGCAACACCATTTCTTAAAGCAGGCGTGTTCGCCGAAAATGAGGATCTGCGACCGGGGGATAAGAAGGGCATTCTGAAAATTGGCATATCCCAGGTTATTGCCTGGCCGGGCTTGTACAAGGTGCAAAAAAACCTGTTCAACGAGCGGTTGAAATATTACGAAGTTAATACGGCAGCTATCGACGTTGAAATTAAGAAGGAGGTGCGTACAGTTTACTTCCAGCTTTGGTATCTGCAGGATAAACAACTGTTGTTTCAGCGCCTGGACAGCATTTATAAATCACTGAATGAATCAGCAAGGCTAAAAGTAAAAACCGGGGATAGTCCCGGGCTGGATAGTATTGCCGCCACAATAAGGATGAAAGAACTGCAGGCATTATTGAAACAGGTTGGGAACGATTTGCAAATTCAGCAGCAATCCTTAATGCAACTACTGAATACAAATGAGACCCTGTTCCCCCTGCCGCTGCCATTGAAGAAAATTCCAATGGCCGGATCAGCGGATGAACCTGTTCATCCGGTACTTGCATTGCAAAAACAAAATGTTAGTACCGCAAATGCTGGAATTGCAGTGAGTAAGAATGAAAATAAACCGGAGTTTTCTGGCCGTTTTTTCAGTCAGCGGCTATGGGGTGCAAAGGACCCATTCACAGGTTTTTCTGTTACAGTAGCATTTCCCTTGTTTGGCGCGGGTGCTTACCGTAACCTGGTTAAAACTGCAGAGGCCGAAGCCATGTTGCAACAAAAGCAATATGAGTATGGCAGCCAGTTATTCAGGTCAAGCCAAATGCAGGTAAAATTAGAAGCAGAAAGGAATAATAGCCTGCTGTCTTTTTATGAAACAAGCGGGTTAAACCAGGCGGAACTGATCATTAAAGCGGCATCATTGGCATACAGGGCAGGCGAAATTAGTTTTACCGGCCTGTCACAGTACCTGGCACAGGCAATAGATATTCAGCGAAATTACCTGGAAGTGCTTAATACCTATAACCAATCAGTTATTCAATACCATTTTTACATCAATCAATAAAATATAGTATGAATAAGTCTTTAAGTATATTAATCATATTTGCATTCATTTTTACTATTGTTTCCTGTGGAAGCAAGGTTAATACAGCAGCAGATAAAACAGGAGAGGCCGGGGGTGACGGGCAGCATGAAAATGAAAATCCCAATGAAGCAACGCTTAACGCAGAGCAGATGAAAACCATCGGTATTAAGCTGGGTATCATCGAACAGAAGCAATTAACCGCCTCGCTCAAAACAAATGGTGTGCTTAAAGTACCCAACCAGAATAAAGCAAGTATCAATTCTATTTACGGGGGTGTTATAAAATCATTGCTGGTGCAGCCGGGTAATACTGTCACAAAAGGCCAGGCCATTGCTACCATTTCCAATCCTGAATTTATACAAGTGCAAAGTGAATACCTCGGCATCAATTCGAAAATTGTTTTAGCGGAACAGGAATTTAAACGCCAGAAGGAATTAAATGACGGTAATGCCGGCGCATTAAAAAATCTGCAGGCGGCAGAGGCAGTACTAAGGGAATTGCGTACAGGTAA
>JBDTWP010000395.1:0-6507 GCA_040006615.1 Ferruginibacter sp. | reverse complement strand
TAAATCAGCTTCAATCAGCGGTTCAGACAATTCCACTGCCAATCAAATAAATCAGGTTCAATCAGCGGTTCAGACAATTCCTCTGCCAATCAAATAAATCAGCTTCAATCAGCGGTTCAGACAATATCCCAAATTAATATTTCAATTCCTATATGGTGCAATTAAAAGTCTGCAAAAGAAGAACCCCTTGCAGGGGCACAAGTATTTCAATTCCAATATGGTGCGATTAAAAGGCACGGTAGCAGGAATAGCCATTCCACAGGTATCCCTATTTCAATTCCTATATGGTGTGATTAAAAGTATTAAGCGGGGCATGATGTAATATAACACTATTATTATTTCAATTCCTATATGGTGCGATTAAAAGGAACACTCATTTATTGAGTAACGCACTCTGAATTAATTTCAATTCCTATATTGGCTCCGGGTAACACAACAGGGCTGCAGTGCCGCCGATACAATTACGGTTGCCTATATCAAAGCACCTCTTTTCGACCTCGGTAAGGATACCAGTGTATGCCAGGGCCAAACAGTGCAGCTCAACGCTGGCAGCGCAGGCGCAAGCTATCTGTGGCAGGATGGCAGCAGTGCCGCCACTTTCACCGTGAGCAGTACCGGACTGTACCATGTTACTGCAAATATCGGCCGGTGCAATATGGCTGATACTATATCTGTGAGCTATATTCCGGTACCCAAGTTCACTTTGGGCAGGGATACGTTTTGGTGTACCGGCCAGCAAATGGTATTGGCGCCAACATTCAATACAATTGCAAGCCTGCTGTGGCAGGACGGCAGCACCGCCCTTACTTATACCGCTACCAAAGCTGGATTGTACAGCCTGCAGGCGACTAATGATTGCGGCTTAGCCACCGATGCTGTCAACATTATACCAGGCTCCTGTATTATCCAGATGCCTGCTGCCTTTAGCCCCAATGGCGACGGAATCAATGATGTCTTCAAAGTGAAATACCCCTTTACGGTGCAGCAATTCAATATGATTATTTATAACCGGTATGGAGAAAAGATTTTTGAAACGGCCAATATCAACCAGGGCTGGGATGGCTCCCGGAAGGGCCAACCCCAACTGATGAACAGCTATACATGGATGATTCGTTATACAGATACCGAAAAACGGCAACGGCAGTTGCAGGGAATGGTAGTGTTACTAAGATAATTGTTGATCGGATTGATGATTAGATGTGATTGTAAGGAGGATGTTCCGGACCTGGGATTTAGGTCACACAAAAAATGCGGAATGTCTATCCCGTTTAGGTGAAAGCTTCTGCCAGCGCGGGCAAGTAGTTCGGGTTGAGCCATTTTTATTATTTACAAATAAATCAACTAAGTTTACTTCATCAGTAATAGATAACTGTCTTCATATCTATAATCTGAATTTCCGTACCAGGGTACAGCAGTTCACGGAAATAGTTGATTTATAATAATTGATGAGGGGTGGAGGATCAAAATAGGTAGAAAAGGAGGTGTGTATATGATTCATTTATGAAGAAAATCAGTAGAAAGCCCGGAGGAGACCAGGGAGAGACTAGGGGGAGACCAGTGACATGGGTGGACTAAACGTGGCGAAAATGTGCAGAAGACGTGGGGATGATGTGGACTTGAGGAGGGTAAAAGCGAACTGGAAGGAGGCTTTTTTTTGAGAAATTACCCTGTTTTTTGAATAATTCCTTAAAAAATATTTAATTATCGTAATACGATGCCTAATAATTACTAACACTAAAATACAATTTTTATACGGCAATTACAAGCGATATTTTCAATTTATCCTGCAAACTAGTAATGTTGGCCAAAGATGTGTCCAAACGGTAGCTCTATAGGAGAGGGGTTAGAGGTGAGTCACTACTTAGGAAAAAAATTATTAATTATCAATTATCATTGCCAGTAAACTCTTGTAGCCTAAACACGGTCGGCAGCAGGACTCCGTTTTAAGAAGCGAAAACCTTTATCCTTTCGATTTCCCAGGCGATGTCTCTTGATTTTCGATTTCCCAGGCGATGTCTCTGCCAGTGAACTCTTCAATCCAAAAAGCTTTCAGCAGCAGGACTCGCCGTCTTAGGAAGCGAAAACATTTTATCCGTTATCTTATCACTCCGTATAACGGCGAGTCCTCTGTGACAGCAGAGAAAAGGTGTAACTTCCTGATATTTAACACTCCCTTGAAAAAATTATCAATTATCAATTATCAATTATCAATTGTCAAAGGTCACGCACATGCCCCATTTTACCCTGGCGATATTCCTGGTAGAGGCGTATTATATCTTCGTTTGTGTCTCCAATAAAAGGACCGTGACTGACAATCGGAGCGCCTTGAGGTTCACCTGCATAAAAAATAAAACGACCACCGTTTTCTCCACCCTGAAATCTAATCTCGCTCCCTGCCTGTTCACTGGATCTGTCCAGCCATGCTACCTGTTGCTCACCAACATTCTTCCTTTCTTCACCCACTTCCACCGATCCCCGGATCACATAGATAAAGGCATTATAATTAGCGGGTAGTTCTTGTACTACCCGCCGACCGACTTCCAGGTTGAAATCAACAATTATAGCTGGTGTTTCATTTTGTGTGGGAGCTGTGATACCAACACTTGTTCCACTATATACACGAATTTCACTACTCCCTTCTTTTTTAACAGGAACATTTTCAAGAAGTAATTCCTGCCATTTAGGTGGAGCCCATCTCCTGGCTTTTGGTAATACCAACCAAAGTTGCAGTATCCGCATCTTAACTTTCTTGCTGATTTCCTCAGTATGAACAATCCCGCTCCCTGCAGTCATCCATTCCAGGCTACCGGCGTGCAATGTTTTAAATTGATTCTCATCATCATTTTCCAATACGAGGGTCACAGTTTCAAAACCCGCATGCGGATGTGGCCCGCCAACGGTACCATCGCCCTTTAAATTAAGCCGGTCATCCATCAACAATATAAACGGATCCGTTTGTTCAAAGTTGCTACCGTCAATAACCGGTATCGCTTCATGGCCGGGCCCCAAAAATCCCTGGCTTGCCTGTGGATTTAATATCCTGGATATTTTCCGCCTGAACATCTTACTTATTTTAATCAGTTTGAATATATTTAAACTTCTACAGCAACAGCCACCACCTCTTTCACCAACTGTATTTCACCAATGATCCTGACTTCTTCACTTAACATCAGCCCGCCCGTTTCCAAAATTCCGTTAAAACTAACCCCCCAGTCACTCCGGTTAATTTTACCTGTCACTACAAAACCTGCTCTTTCGCCTCCCCAGGGATCGCCCACTACACCGCTGTACTCCAGGTTTAACTTAACTTTTTTTGTTACACCTTTTATTGTCAGGTCACCAAATAAATAAAAAGCATCTTCACCGGTCTTTTCCAGTTTTGTGGATCTGAATACCAGTTCAGGATACTTTTCCACCTCAAAGAAATCACCGGTGAGCAGGTGAATATCCCGTTGTTCATTATTGGTAGATATCGAGGCCATTTCGGCGGTTACCTTGATCTGCGCCGTACTGAAATCCTCATCGTCGGTTTCAGCCTGCACGTGGAAGTTCTTAAACGTGCCTGATACATTCGTGATCATCAGGTGTTTGATTTTAAAACTTAGTTCACTGTGTGTGTTGTCAATTACCCATTTTGTCTTTGCCATGATTGTTATTTTTTTTCGTTTAATTTAATTTGATAACACAAAATTACTTATCTTTACTTACAATATGTAAGTAGTATACAAAAGGTTAGTAGTAACGTTTAGGTAAGTTAAATATAAAATGATGGAAAAATCGAAGCTCAGCAATACCCGGTATACGGAAGCACAGTGTAACGCCAAATTAGCCTCTGTTGCCGATGCACTCTATGCAATTGGTGGTAAATGGAAGTTAAGGATCATCGTTGCCCTTATTGATGGTCCCAGGCGGTTTAATGATTTGCAGCGGGTGGTGGACGGTATCTCCGCAAAAGTACTGTCCAACGAATTAAAGGACCTGGAACTAAATGGTTTTATAAAGCGAAATGTATTTACTGGAATGCCGGTAGTCGTTGAATATGAACTTACGGATTACAGCGATACGCTTCAGAATGTACTGCAGGCATTGAGTGAATGGGGCGCAAAGCACCGAGAAAAAGTAAGGAATAGCCTGCATGATTTGCAGGCAGTTGCAAACTAACATATGGCAGGCCGCCAGCAACGGGCAACGGGAATAGGACCCAAACCAGGCAACCTCGTATTGTTTTCACATTACCCCTACTGAATAAAACTCTATAAATACCGGGCAACACCTGTTTACAGCGTTGCCTTTAATCCTTCATAAATTTAATAAATACCAATTCCCCATCCTCTCTCCTTAATACTGCGAAATATATTCCTTTTATAAGCTGTGATACATTTACCGTGATGGTAGTCTTATTTGCTATGGAAAGCTTTTCTGTATAAAGTCTCCCGTCGGCACCTGTAATTTCAATCGTACTCCAAAGATCAGATAACTTTAAGGTATCAATCGTAAAAGTTGAAATTACGGGATTAGGATATAACCTTAAAGGATAAACGATCCCGGGAACCTCGTTCACGGTAAATTGCAACTCATTGCTTACTGTATTATTATTTGCATTACAACTGGTATTGTTGGCTAATAAACAGCGTAGCCTGTCCCCGGAATTAACTGCGGTATAACTTATATTATTACTCAAAGCACCGGTAATATCAAGCCAATTATGCGATGGTGTACTATCCTGCCATTGGTAGGAAGGGGCTGTCCCGGCATTTACAGCGGAAGAAGAAATTACACTTGACTGACCTGGGTTAATCGTTGTATTGCCTGATATTGTTATAGTAGGAATTTCGGGCTGACTCACCGTCATCAATAAGCTATTGCTTGTTACAGCACCTGCAACCACACAAGCTGCATTGCTGGTTAAAACTACTTTTACCTCGCTGTTGTTCAGCAGGCTGCTGGTAGTGAAACTGCCGCTGTTACCGCCTGCGTTTACGCCATTTACCTGCCATTGATAAACAGGATTATCGCCACCATTTACGGCTGTGGCGCTGAAACTTGCTGCTACGCCGGTACAAATAAAAGTTGAAGGCGTTGCAATAGTTGCTGATGGGGTCAAAACAGCACTGAAATTAATAACAAATGAGGAGCTTGTAGCTGTTGCCGTGGTTACACAGGCTGCATTGCTGGTCATTACTACTACTACCACATCATTCTCTTTCAGGGCATTTGAAGTATAAGTATTGCTGTTCGTGCCTGAATTTACGCCATTTACCTTCCATTGAAAAGCAGGATTGGCTCCCCCGTTTACCGGGTTAGCCGTTAATGTTGGGCTGGTCCCTGCGCAGGTAATACCGCCGGAGTTAATCATTACATCGGGCTGCAGGGGTGCATTCACCCGCTGGATAATGGCATTGCTGGATACAGGATTATTATTTACGCAGGATAATGAACTGGTCATTACAACCGATACGGTATCATTGTCGGATAAAGTGCTTGAAATAAAAACGTAAGAATTCGCAACTCCCGCATTACTTCCGTTTACTTTCCATTGGAAGGCCGGGGTAGTACCTCCAAGTACAGGCTCCACTCTGAAAGTAATTGAACTCCCCGAACAGGCGGGGTTAGCCGAACTGCTGATCCCTGCTGATGCTGCCAATGATGAAGGCACCTGAATAGTAATACTGTTACTGGTAACTACTTGCTCACTTACACAGGGGTTATTGATGGTCACCACTACTTTAACTATATCTCCATTTGATAAACCAGGCGCTAAAAAATAATAACTGTTAGTGCCGGCGTTCACACCATTTACCTTCCACTGGTAAGTAGAAGCACTGCTGGTAGCCGTTGCTGTCGCATAAAATGTAACCGGACTACCGGTACATATAATTGTATCGCTTGCAGTAATGGTTGCCGTTGATGTAATGGGAACATTTGAACTTGCTTCATATGGCCCGATATCTACCTTTAGATTCCTTATGCGGGTATCACCTAAGATATCCAGGGGAATATTCTGAACATAGTAATTATTTCCGTTGTCAACTGAATTGGAGCAGCCCGTTGCCTGTAGCCCGTCATCGGCCGTCATCCAGGTATTATCATTACCTGCGCCATTCTCAATATCCCTGAGACTGACACTATAAATATTACTTGCTGCACCATGAGCGGTTTGATTGCCGGAGATCACTGAATAAGCCAGGTTTTCCAAAGGGATGGTTTCCTGTTGTGAACTGCTGTTCTGCCAGTTAAAATCGCTGTTTACATAACTGGGTGTCGATCCCATAGCGGTATTTCCTATAAATATGGTATTGAATACACGGGTATTTAAAGTAAGGGTGAAATATGGATTGCTTGCGAGGATAGCAATTCCAGGGTTAGGACTGGTATTATTGTTTTTGGCAAAAATGCAATTTGTAATGGTTGCATACGCATTATCCAGAAAGCTGAAACCAGCTCCAACATTCCCTTCGTTCTTATAAACCACCAGGTTCTCAAAATTATAGTTATTCTGATATGAAA
>JBDTWP010000394.1:0-6514 GCA_040006615.1 Ferruginibacter sp. | reverse complement strand
TGTAAATTTGCAGCCAAAATTATACTAAAGCAATTGGACAGAAAAATAAGAGTAGGCGCTGTTAGCTATCTCAACACAAAACCGCTGATATATGGATTTGAAAAGGGGATGATGAAGGACAGGGTAGAATTGGTAATTGACTACCCCGCGCATATTGCAACCAAACTCATGAATGATGAAATAGATATAGGCCTGATTCCAGTTGCAATTATTCCCGAGTTGAAGGAGTATCACATTATATCTGATTTTTGCATATCATGTGACGGGTCCGTGGGCAGCGTTTGCCTTTTTAGTAATGTACCGCTTCATGAGGTGGAAACCATTTTACTTGATTACCAAAGCCGTACTTCTGTGGCGCTTCTGAAGATTCTATTAATGAATCATTGGGGAATCTCACCCCGTTTGTTGGAAGGTACTGAAGGCTATGAAAGCACAATATCCGGTACTACGGCCGGGCTTGTAATTGGCGACAGGGCCCTCCTTCAGCGACTGCAATCGATATATATATATGACCTGGGTCTTGCATGGAAAGAAATGACCGGGCTACCTTTTGTTTTTGCTGCCTGGGTCAGTAATAAGCAATTGACTCCTGAATTTATTGTTTCGTTTAATGATGCCAATAAATTTGGTTTAACGGAAATTGATTCTGTTGTAAGTGAAAATCCATATGCCGCATACAACCTGCATAAATATTACACGGAGAATATAAAATATAAACCCAAATTTGATAAGCTTGAAGTAATAAGGGTGTTTTTGAATAAATTAAGCAGGATTAGTCTATTAGCCTGAGCCTGGCATGGAAACATTACCCGGTCTTGATTTTGGATTAGCCGGACTTAAGAATAAGCGGCGGTTAACATATTCATTTTTAAGAGAATTTCCCAGGTTCAATTATTTAATTTTGCCAATGAGCATTGAAATACCGGGCAGAAAAGGCGAGTCCCCTTAAAACTGGAAAATAATATAATGAGTATTTATGTTACTAGTTTAACGAATAAAACAAAGAGAAAGTTTTACAAAAAAGCATAGATGTTAAAAAGCAATTTTTTAAAAAACATTACGAGGGGCGTACAAAAGAAAGTGAAGGTATTAATAGCTAATCCTTATAGGGAAGTAAATGTAAACTGGTTTACGCTTAAATATTACAAACATTTACCCGCTGGAAGGATAAGGACTCACAAGTTATTTAACAAGTTACTTTATTTTTGCAGCCCGACAGAACTGCTGCACGGCCTGAAAGAAATTTTTATTGATAAGATTTACAAACAGGAACTGCCGGATAACCCCTTTATTATTGACTGTGGTGCTAACATTGGAATGAGTGTTATATATATGAAGGAGCATTTTCCACAGGCTGAAATTATAGCCTTTGAACCCGATGAAACAAACTTTGAATTGTTAACCAGGAATATCAGTTCGTTCGGCTATGAGGGGGTATTACTTAATAAAGAAGCGGTTTGGAACGAAAACACCACACTTCCTTTTTCAAATAACAGTTCAATGGGTAGTAAAATCGAAATGAATAGTACCACTGGCACAAAAGAAGTGAAAGCGGTGAGGTTAAAAGATTTTATATGCAGGGAAGTAGATTTCTTAAAGATTGACATAGAAGGAGCGGAAAATGTAGTACTGACAGATATTGCAGGCAATTTGCATTTTGTAAAAAATATGTTCCTGGAATACCATGGAACCTTTGACCAAAATAAAGAATTGGTAAATATGATAAATATTGTAAATGAAGCAGGGTTTAATTTTTATATAAAAGAAGCAGCACCTATCTACAATACTCCTTTTGAAAGAATAAAGAATCCAAATTCCCCTTATGATGTTCAATTAAATATATTTTGTTTTAGAGATATGCCCGGCAGGTAAATGATCGTTAAAATAATGTAAGAACTAAATTCATTCCCTTAATACACAGTTTGGGTGCATCCCAAATTGTCGTTTCTGATTTCGGTCGGTGGGGACACCGACCGAGGCTGGGCCGTGGTTTGTGTCGCCACAAACCACCTGTTGGCGCGACAATTTGGGATGCACCCTACAGTTTTACAAGCTGTGTGGCGAGTGGAAATATAGATATCTTTGCCGGGTAACAGGAACAAAAATCAATCCTTAAAAAAAATTACAATGCATATACGCAAAAGGACTACCTGCAGGGTTTGCGGTTCAAGCTCGCTTACTCCCGTAATAGATTTAGGCCCTCAGTATTTACAGGGTTCCTTTGTGAAACCAGGAAAAGAAATGCCTTCTCAAAGAAAGATAAACTGTTCCCTTGTGCGGTGTAATCCCCAGGAGGACGAAAATGCCTGTGGGTTATTACAAATGGAACATAGTGTGCCACCCGAAATTTTATACGCCGCTTATTGGTACAGGAGTGGTACCAATACGACCATGAGAAATCACTTAAAAGATATTGTTGACAGCGCGCTTGACCTGGTAAAAAAGGATCATTGTAATGTATTGGATATTGGGTGCAACGATGGGACTTTGCTGAATTATTATCCCGAAAATTTTGACAGGTTTGGCTGCGATCCAAGTGATGTAGCCCAGGAGGTAAAAAATGCAAAAGTGGTGCAGGATATATTCCCCTCGGCAGAACTTTTTACGGCAATTGGTAAGGCAAAAATGGATATTATTACTTCAATTGCTATGTTTTATGACCTTGAAAGCCCTGTAGATTTTGTGAAAGATATAAAAAGATTATTGTCGCCCGGGGGGGTGTGGGTTTTCGAAATGAGTTATATGCCTCACATGCTGGAACTGGATAGCTATGACACGATATGCCATGAACACCTGGAGTTCTACAGCCTCGCCGTCCTGGAAAAAATCGCCGCAATGGCTGAAATGAAGATATTTAAGATATCATTTAACGATATTAACGGGGGAAGCATCCGATGCTATGCTACGCATAAGGAGAGTAGTTTATACTATAATATGGAAAACCATAAAATCATGAATGACATAAGGCAAAAGGAATTTGACCTGGAACTGGATACAGATAAGCCTTACGTTGCTTTTCAATACAGGATAGAAAAAGTAAAGAATGAATTACATCATCTATTGGTTAAGCTAAAACAGGAAGGTAAAAAAGTACATATTTATGGGGCTTCTACCAAGGGAAATACAATCCTTCAATGGTGCGATATCAATAGTATGCTGGTAGAGTATGCCGCGGAAAGAAACCCTGATAAATATGGAGCTTATACTTTGGGCACGAATATCCCGATCATAAGTGAGGCCGAAAGCCGGGCGATGAACCCGGACTATTATTTAGTACTTCCATGGCACTTCAAGCAGGAGTTTATAGAACGTGAAAAGGAAGCGTTAGAAAAGGGTACAGGCTTTATTTTCCCCATTCCGGTAATCGATATTTATAAAAAATAATGCAGATAATATCTAGTAACCAGGTTATTACAATGATGCATGAAATGGGTTATTTTTCTGCATGGTTTATTTAAATTTTGGAGTAGATACCTGTTCTTATCAGATAGTGCATGACAAATTATCCGGTGAAATTATTAGCCTGCATTGAAATGTAAAAAGTAACATCGGAAAAAATAAATTTGCTGCTACGGCGGGCTAATTTATTATTTGTACCTGGTATCGGCCATTAAGCATATAGAAAATGAATTTAAAAAGATTTTTAGGCAAATGCAAAAAAGCATGGCACGTTGTGACGTTAAAAGCCAAAGCTACCTATTCCCAGGCTGGTGAAGATATAATTGTGCAATATCTTCTTGACAGTTTAAAGATTGAAAGGCCTACATACCTGGAGATCGGGACTAACCAGCCTTTGTTATGCAATAACACCTATAATTTCTATATAAAGGGATGCTATGGTGTATGTATTGAGCCGGATATCAATATGGTAGGTTTAATTAAAGCCAAACGCCCCCGTGATATTGTTTTAAATGTAGGCATCGGGATAACTGAAAGCCAGCAGGGTACTTTTTATTTATTTCCGGAAATTGTAAATGGATGGAGTACATTTTCAAGGGAAGAAGCCCAGATCAGGACCAGGGAGACTGGCATCAGCTTTAATGCTATACAGGTCCCCCTTACTTCTATTAATTCTATAATAAAGCAGTATTTCAGGCCCTGTCCAAATTTTATTTCTTTAGATACTGAAGGCCTGGATCTGGATATTTTGCAATCCCTGGATTTTGAAAAATATAAACCTGAAGTAATTTGCGTTGAAACAATAACATTTGGATACCTTGATAATACCGAGGAAAAAATAAGCAGTATTAGCGAGTTCATGCATTCAAAGGGGTACATCACCTATGCAGACACCCATATCAACACAATTTATTGCAGAAAGGACGCATTTAATAATAAGAACCAATGACAGTAGTTATATTTGGGGCAAGTGGCCAGGATGGGGTTTATTTAAATCAGCTTTTATCCGGCCTTGATTTTGAAATTATTAATATTTCACGAAGAGGTTCCTATTTAACTGGCGACATTGCAGATTATTTATTTGTAGAATCTGTTATAAAAATGCATCGGCCTGAATTTGTTTTTCATTTCGCGGCTAATTCAACCACACAACACAGTGCCTTATTTGAAAATCATGCATCAATCAGCACCGGTACATTAAACCTTTTGGAAAGCGTAAGGTTGCATAGCCCTTCCACAAGAATCTTTCTATCGGGAAGTGCGATGCAATTTAAGAATGATGGAATCCCCATAGATGAATCTACACCTTTCGAAGCAGGAAGTGCTTATGCCGCAGCAAGGATTCAATCTGTATATGCCGGACGTTATTACAGGGAAAAATTCGGTCTCAGGGTATATGTAGGATATTTTTTTAATCATGACAGCCCGTTGAGATCTGAAAAACATATAAATCAAAAAATTGTGAAAGCTGCCAGCCGTATTGCGTTCGGAAGCAAAGAAAAACTCGTAGTGGGAAATATTGAAGTAAAAAAGGAATTCAATTTCGCCGGGGATATAGTAGAATCTGCCTGGAAATTAGTTAACCAGGATGAAGTATACGAAGCGGTTATGGGTAGCGGAGAAGCGCATACAATACTTGAATGGCTTGATTATTGTTTTGCTAATAAAAACCTGGCCTGGAAAAAATACGTAATTTTGCAGCCTGAATTTGTTCCGGACTATGAGATCTTAGTAAGTAACCCGCAATTGATAAAGTGCCTGGGATGGCAACCTAAAGTTGGTTTTTATCAATTGGCTAATATGATGATAAATGAATAATAAGGAAGACGTACTGATACTGTTTGATGCCTCACATTTAGCCTATTCTCCTACTACTTTACAGCTTCATGCGGAGCTGTCAAAATTGTATAATGTCACCATTACTGCGCTGCATCCCGATGGTTATAACGGGCAGGCAGCAAACATCAGTAATATACTTTACCATAAATGTTACAGAGTTAAAGGAAGGTATTTTGTGTGGGCTTATTTCCAGTTATTGTTGCCTTTCAGTAAAATGGCCAGATATTTTAGGAAGAATAAGCTTACCTATAAAGAATATTTTTTTAAGTTTTTATTTATTAGGAAAACGATTGCAAGCAAAAAGTTTAAGCGGATAATATGTGTGGATAACACCTATTTGTTTTTTTGTTCGTTGCTTAAAACTAAAGTAGATTTCCTTTCATTGGAATTAACTGTTAATGCCCATTTAATACCGTTTGTTGACAGGTCTATAATTAATTGTGTGATTATACAAAGCCAGGAACGGTATGATTATCTTTTTAAGAATGAGTTATTAAAAACATTTTATGTTCAAAATGCACCGGTTTATAATAATAATGTCTTTAAAAAGAACAGGAGGTCATTGATTTATGCAGGTTCCACAATCAAGATTCTGGGATTTTATCACGTCCTTGATTATTTGAATAAATATAAACAGGAAAAGATGGTTGTACAGGGAGCTTTTTTTGATGAAGATAAAAAAAAGGTCAACCGGGAATATCCAAATTTATTAAAAGAAGGAAGGCTGGTAATAAATAATGGATACCTCGAAAATGATGATGTTGTTGAATATATGTCAAATTATGAAATTGGGTTTTGTTTTTATTATTTCGATGACAGTTTTATGCAAAAGCACTATTTCAATTATATGTCTGCACCATCTGGAAAGATGTTTAAATACATGGCAGCAGGGGTTCCGGTAGTGTGCAGTAATATTTCCGGGTTTCAATTTGTGAAAGAATTTCAGTGTGGGATATTAATTGATTCTTTGGAAGAGGATGTTATACGTGACGCTATATTAACTATACGGGCCAATTATGATTTCTATGTAGAAAATACAAAGAAGGCGGCGGAGTTTTATTGCTTCGAAAAATCCATCACTCCATACCTGGAGTTTATTGCTTAATAGAGGATTTTATTTTTTGTTAGCGGACCGGGTACTTCAACCCTGGTTTGAGGCCGGGTTCTTTTTAAGAAACTTTTCGGTAATTTTAACCATCAGTTTTCCAGGCAGCATGTTCACCGGGCCGGTGTTTTTTAAATATTCCCACTTCGCCGTTGCAAAGCAAACTTACAA
>JBDTWP010000393.1:0-6547 GCA_040006615.1 Ferruginibacter sp. | reverse complement strand
GGCTTTAGCCGAATTGGATTTAAGCATTTTCCTGATTGGTTTGGCTAAAGCCAAAGATGAATAAATTTGTTCCTCCAGCTAAAACTGGAGGCAATTTATGAAACCACTTTCAACCAATGGGGTGTATACTAATTTGTAGCGCCCACGGAGCAGGATGAATTTGGGACATCCCGGTTTTTCAGGAATAATTTATTATTTGTCTGTTACTCCGGGTTTTAAAAATTGACAACTTCAGCAATGGAGAAGCCAAAATACAGCATCCAAAAAAAGCAACCAACTAAATTCAAATAAATGAAGAAATCTGCAACATCCAGGAGAATATTCATCAGGAATATAGGGATCGCCGGTATGAGTTTTGGATTGGGAATACATGCCAATTCGTTATTCGGCAAAAGCATAACGAAAGGAAAGAGAATCGGAATTATCGGCCTGGATACTTCCCACAGTATAGAATTTTCCAAAGTGCTGAATAATCCCGCCGCCGGACCGGAATTTGCCGGGTATAAAGTCGTTTCAGCTTATCCAAAGGGAAGCAATGATATCGAATCAAGTAGTTCGCGAATCCCCGGCTATACTGAAGAAATAAAAAAATATGGGGTAGCAATTGCCGGCTCAATAAAAGAATTATTGGATAATGTCGACGTTGTTCTCCTGGAGACAAATGATGGCAGGCTGCACCTGGAGCAGGCACTGCTTGTGTTTAAAGCTGGTAAGCCGGTATTTATTGATAAGCCCGTGGCTGCTTCCCTAAAGGATGTGATCGCTATTTATGAAGCCGCAAAACAGTCCAAAACACCCATGTTTTCCTCCTCTTCATTACGCTACTTCCAGGATGCAGAGCAAATTGTAAAGGGCAAGTATGGAAAGGTGCTGGGGGCAGAAGTGCATAGTCCCGCCCACCTCGAAAAAACTCATCCCGATCTGTTTTGGTACGGCATTCATGGCGTAGAAGTACTATTTACCATCATGGGCACCGGCTGCAAAACTGTTGTTCGGGTAGCTACACCCGACACAGATCTTGTTGTTGGCACATGGGATGATCAGCGCATTGGAAATTTCAGGGGTTTGCGTGCAGGAAAAATTGACTATGGCCTCACTGTTTATGCAGAAAAAGAAATTATTACATTAAATGAGTTCCCCGGGTATAACCCGCTTCTTCAGCAGATCATTCATTTTTTTGAAACCCGCGAATCACCGGTAGATCCCCAGGCCACATTGGAAATTTATGCATTTATGGAAGCTGCCGATGAGAGCAAACGTAAAGGCGGAGTGCCCGTTAGCATTGAAACGGTCATGCAGATGGCGAGGAAAACTTAAATGTATTAAAATATGATTCAAAGATTGCTCCTGCCGGCCCTGGCCATTATTTCAACTATTTGCCAAACCAATGCCCAATCCCAGGCTAAAGATCCAACCGTCGTGGATTTACCGGGGCGGTATTTCAAATTGCTTGAGGCAGGAATTACAAGGGTGCAGGAGCGGTTAGCAGTTGAGCCGGAAGCAACACTTGCCTCATTGGAAGCGATGCCTGGATGGAGTCATTTTCCGAATACGATTTTAATGCCGGCAGTACTATATAAAAAATCGCATCCGCTAAATAAGCGCCATGGTGATACCAGCCTGCTGAAATTAGCCATACGCATCGGTGATCTGTTGGCCACTGAATATGAAAAGGGTAATTACACCGCCCGTCATGATAATGATTGGGATACCTATATGTGGCTTGAAGCATACAGGCTCCTGGAAAATAAATTGGGGGTAGAACGGCGCTTACGCTGGAAACAGGTAATTCTGAAGGAACTGGCATTACTGGAACCAAAGCTCGCTTTGTGCCAGGACTATCCTATGTATAATGCTCCGTTCATTACTACCTCACCCAATCATTATTCCATATATGCCTCCACGCTTTTGGTGGGAGGGCATGTATTTGACAAACCGGAATGGGTGAAATTATCAAACAAGGTGCTCCACCGCTTTTGTGTGAAAGAGCAAACAGTTGACGGATACTGGGGCGAGCATAGCCAGGCGGGTCCCACCACCGGCTATGACTATTTAACGGTTACTCAAATTGCGCTCTACTGGGAATATTCCAAAGACCCGGAAGCCCTTAAAGCATTGCGGCGTTCCACCGATTTTCATAAATATTTCACCTATCCCGATGGTACCCCGGTTGAAACCATCAACGACAGGAATCGGCACTGGGAGGTTTCCATGTGGGGCCAGTTCGGCTTTTCACATTTCCCCGACGGAAGACGCTATGCCGAATTCCTCGCCGGTTTTTCAACTTTTGATGGAGATAAAAAATCTGATGGCAGCGATATTCAATCACTGGGCCGCATTGCACAAAATGCAATTTACTATCATGAAGGAAAAACCGGGCCCATACCACAGGATCAAACCAACTACTCTCATGCCATGAAAGTACCGGCAGGTATTCGCAAAACGGGTCCATGGGTAGTTAGCCTCTCAGGCATTATTGCCCCGCCGGTTACGCTCAACGGTTTCTTTATTGACCGCCAGGCTAATATGAGCGTTTTCCATAAAAAAACAGGATTGATTATAAGTGGCGCAAATTCCAAGCGTCAGCCCGAACTCGCCACCTTTACCGAGGTAATAGGAAAAGACAGTATTCATATGCCTGTGAGCAGTGATCTTCAAATGGGCGGGAACCCCGACAGGTTAGCACTTGCCTACAATACATTCTTCGCTGTGTTGGAGGTTCCCAAACCATCTGGGATGCAACTTAAGTTCAGTTTCATCACCACCTACAAGTGGGGAGATGCTGTGTCGGGGTTGGCCCTGCAATTAGTGCTAAAAGCCGGGCAGGTACTTGAAACTGGTACCGGAAAGAAAATAACTTTGGGTGAGGAGAAAATTGAATGGGGTGATCAAGAACTGGGTGGCCTGCTACGCCATAATGGATGGCAACTCCACCTGCCCACGGGAATGAAGTTCACATGGCCGGTCTACCCTTTCAACCCTTACAGTGACGGACCGGAAACATCGCTGGAACAGGCGATAGGAACTCTCTCTGTACCGCTGCGGGCTGAGAACCAGGAGTTTCGTTTTAGACTGGAGGTAGATTAAGATCCTGAATATAATTCCGCGAAGTTTCGGGCGCAACAAAGCAGTATTCACCCCATTGGTCGGAACTGGTTTCATGAATTGCCTCCAGCTAAAGCTGGAGGAAGAATTTATTCATTCTTGGCTTTAGCCAAACCAATCAGGAAAATGCTTAAATTCAATTCGGCTAAAGCCGTCGTTTATCGCATTTTTCACTATCCACATGCTAAAGCCTGTGGCAATTCAATTCCAACCGGGCCCCGTCCAGCTCAGGTTCATGTGAGACTTGCCAGGCAGTATTGAAATCATATTCAAATAATCAAATAACGATGAAATCTAACCTATTACTGTTTTTATTGCTTTCATTTTTGCAGGCAGCAGCATTTTCACAGGAAACAAAAGATTACGCATGGTGGAATCCGGCTAAAAATGATTTCCCCGTTATCGAAGGCCAGGCATGGCCAAAAGAGGTAAAAGAACCCTACGACCGTCTGCCCGCACGTGCTGAAAAAACAGTAAGAGATCATGTATGGAACCTGTCACATAATTCAGCAGGTTTATTGATCCGCTTCATGGCAAGTACCGCTGAGATTGTTGTTCGTTTCAAGGCAACAGGCAAGCTGGAAATGCCTCATATGCCGGCCACAGGTGTTAGCGGGGTAGATCTTTATGCGATCAATAGCGATGGGGGTTGGTTATGGTGTGCGGGGAAGTACTCTTTTGGAGATACTATTCAATATAATTTTTCGGGTCTTGATCCTAATGACGCGTACCACAATAAGGGACGCGAATACCAATTGTATTTACCACTTTACAATACTGTTAGCTGGCTGGAAATTGGTGTGCCGCCAGGTACTTTATTTACACCCCTTCCGGCAAGAATGGAAAAACCGATAGTTGTATATGGAACCTCAATTGCGCAGGGAGGTTGCGCTTCCAGGCCGGGAATGGCATGGCCTGCCATTCTTGGCAGAAAATCAGGAAGACCGTTAGTAAATCTTGGTTTTTCAGGCAATGGGAGACTTGAAAATGAACTGATAGCCTTAATGACAGAGATAGATGCAAAAATATATGTACTGGATTGCTTACCCAATTTAGTTCCGCCGGGAACCGCCCTGGAAGAAACCAAAAAACTCATTATCCGGTCAGTCAGCCAACTTCAGGAAAAGCGGGCTGCCGTGCCTATCCTCCTTGTTGAACATTGTGGCTACACCGATGGTTCCATCAATGAGCGAAAACGGAAAACATTTACTGATATTAACCTTATAATGAAACAGGCATTTGCGGAGTTGCAATCGAAGGGCGTTAAAAATATTTATCTGTTAACCATGAATGAAATTAACCTGGATTTAGATTGTACGGTTGATGGTATTCATGCATCTGATCTGGGTATGCTGCGCTATGCAGATGCATACGAAAAAAAAATCCGCAGCATATTGCAGGAACCGGTGGGCATTTTTTCCACTACCAGACCCTGCATTCAATACCGGGATGCAAATACCTACGATTGGGCTACCCGCCATAATGAATTGGTAACCCTCAATAAAATAACCCCGCCACAGATTGTATTCCTGGGAAACTCCATTACCAACTACTGGGGTGGCCAGCCGGAAGCGCCACATAGCTGGGGTACTGATTCATGGAATGAATTCCTTCAACCCTTGGGAGTACGAAATTTCGGTTTTGGATGGGATCGTATAGAAAATGTTTTGTGGCGGGTATACCACGAAGAACTGGATGGCTATAGCGCGAAACAAATCATGATAATGATCGGAACCAACAACCTTGAATTAAATTCGGACAAAGAAATTGTTGAAGGATTAAAAATGCTCGTTGATGCAATAAAAAAACGACAGCCGGACGCAGGAATTTTGTTAATAGGGATACTACCGCGCAGGGACCAGGAGCAAAGGATTGCGCGGCTCAACAATGATATAGCAAAGCTTTCCGCTGGCTTGCATATTGTATATGCTGACGCTGGCAAATTCCTTTTAAAAAAGGAAGGGAAGATCAACGAATCTTTTTTTAGTGATGGTTTGCATCCAAATGCCGAAGGTTATCAAAAACTGGCACTACGATTAAAACCCTATCTGAAAACACCTGGTCAAAATGAGCTGAAGAATTAAGATCTCCTACACTACAGACTCATCAATTTTATTGCATTTTCCCGGTACAGCTTTTTTAAAACGCTATCAGGAAGTTGCAACCCATATAAGGGCCAATGGTATTTGAATAAATCATGTTCGTAGATGTGTTCATCAGCAGATTCTAATATTCTAAATGTTGCCTGGTATATTTTTGTTGCAAAATCCAACGCTGTCTTTGGATCGTAGCCCAGATCACTCCCATACAATAACCTGTCCTGGTACTTTTCAAAAAATTCTTTCGCATACCGGGGCACAGTAGCGATTTCCTTCAGTCGCGATGTAATATCTGCGTACAGGTTCTCATAACGATCCAGCATTGCGGCTACAATTGACAGGTCGTGCGAACAGTTGGCCAAATGACAGGCAATAAAAATAGTATGGGGGTTTTGCCTTACCGTATCTTCCAGTATATCCATCATTTCCTGGTGGCCGGGTACCCCTTTCCCTGTCATATCTACCCGCCAGTTATACGCATTCATTAACCCGTCATTATGCAGATCCATCGGCAGGTACATCCATATTGGATCTGCAATATGAACATTTACCGGCAGGCTCAATTCACCACATTTTTCCAGTAAAGGTTTCAGGCGGTAATCATTGAAATGCATGCCATATCCCGGCACCGGCCTTGAATAGTATTCACCCAAACCTTTATCACCAAGTTCGCCAACACCCTTTGCCCCTTTCTTATAACAACGCTCCAGTTCTGCAAGGGCGCTGTCAATCCAATTAGTGCCCGGTTGGTCATACCCTGTATAATCAAAACCACACCAGATTTCAAATTTATCCGGGTAATCTGCATATCGTTGAATAATATCATCAAACCCGGAGCCGGTCTCAAAAGAAAGTACCACCGTCTTCTCTATGTTCGAGGCCTCCATTCTTTTTACCAGTTCATCAACATCTATATCCGCCTGCCAGGCATGCGCATGCATGTCTATAACCGGGTATTTAGCTTTTAAAATTTCTGTCGTGGATGTCTTAAACACAGATTTTGGCCGAAAGTCTTTCAGCTTAAAATTCTCAGGGGAGGCAGGTGTATCTCCCATCGGTTTTGGTTTAACTTCATCAAGGTTCATTTCCGGTCTGTTTAATTTATCAGGCTCAAAATAAAACCGAAATATTTTAATCATTAATACTCATCCGTTACCGCAAAATTATTTTTTCTGTACATCCATTGACCACTCGTAAAATCAGGAAATTCGACGGTATGATTGCCAAGTTCAATACTCGTTTCACTTAACGGTGTAATGGCGCTCCAGGCCGCCGCATCATATACATCCATGGGTGTAGGAATCTTTCTTTTGATAGATTCAACAAAGGAATGGATTACAAAA
>JBDTWP010000392.1:0-6559 GCA_040006615.1 Ferruginibacter sp. | reverse complement strand
AAACCTTATTAAAAAGGAAAAATAATTTGAAACAAAATCTTATAATAATTTCTTTAGTAATTCCAGCTTTAATTTTATCCTGCGTTAATACACCATTAATCAATACAGGGCAAACAGCAAAACCTTCTGTAAATAAAACTCCTCCTTTTTATGATTCATTTCCTCCCCAAACCAAACATTCGTCATATTATAACACATTTTTATATTTTAATTTTGGCAGTTAATCATTTTATTACATGAATAGGATTTTGTTTAAACAACAGCTTTCGCAGGATGTATTTCTGATGCGCCTTCATGCTCCTTTGATTGCCGGGGAGCGGCAGGCAGGCCAATTCATTATTTTACAAACAGATGATGATTATGGGGAACGCATTCCTCTTACCATCGCTGATGCCGATATCAAAGAAGGTTCCATTACGATCATCTTCCAGGTGGTGGGCAAAACCACCAAACACTTGTCTTCTTTTAATGCGGGTGATAAAATACCGGTGTTGGTAGGCCCTTTGGGCAAGCCCACCCATATTGAAAACTTTGGTAGAGCCATATGTGTCTGTGGCGGCATCGGGGTAGCGCCCATGCACCCGATTGCACAGGCGTTGAAAAAGGCCGGCAACCATGTTACGATCATAACCGGTGCAAGAACAAAAGATCTTATCATTCTTGAAAAAGAGATGAAGTCTATCGCCGATGAATTGATTATTTGTACGGACGATGGCTCTTTTGGCAGGAAAGCACTGGTAACAGTGCCGCTAAAAGAGCTATGTGAAAAGGATCCAAAGCCTGATATAGTCATTGCTATTGGTCCGCCGCTAATGATGAAATTCTGTTCCCAGGCAACCAGGCCATATAACATTTATACGCAGGTATCATTAAATACGATCATGGTGGATGGAACCGGTATGTGCGGCGGATGCAGGGTTAATGTGGGCAATGAAGTAAAATTCGTTTGTGTGGACGGTCCCGAATTTGACGGGCACCTTGTTGATTTTGATAATATGATCTCAAGGCTGAATGCATACAGGGATATTGAACGGAATCATTATAAATGTTTCGTAGAAAAAGTTTTCAAAAATAATCCAAAAGAGGTTATAATATGAGTTACAGATCATCCCATGAATTAAACCACGAAGCACAGGCATTATTGAATGAGTACCTCCCCAAAGCTTCATCTTTAAAAGTAAAAGAAAGGCAAAAGATCCCCTCACAGGAAATGCCTGTACAGGATCCGGAGCTACGTTCTCACAATATGCAGGAAGTAGCCCTGGGCTACAGTTTTGAACAGGCGAGAGTGGAAGCCTTTCGTTGTTTGCAATGTGCAAAGAAGAATTGCATGGAAGGTTGTCCCGTTAAAATAGATATCCCACGCTTTATCGGCTATATTGCCGAAGGAGAAATTGAAAAGGCTATTTCCGTACTAAAGGAAACAACCTTGCTGCCTGCAGTATGCGGCAGGGTTTGTCCCCAGGAAAGTCAATGCCAGTTGCACTGCACACTCGGTAAATCATTGAAAGATATTGATAACTCAGTAGCCATCGGGCGGCTTGAGCGTTTTGTTGCAGACTGGGAAAGAATCAATAATAAGACAGTTATACCATTTGTCAAGCCTGCCACCGGCAAAAAAGTGGCAGTTGTTGGAAGCGGTCCTGCAGGTTTGGTTGTTGCGGCAGATTGCAGGCGGGAAGGCCATCATGTAACTATTTTTGAAGCCTTCCACAAACTGGGTGGCGTATTGCGTTATGGCATTCCTGAATTTCGGTTACCCAACAGCATAATAGATAAAGAAATTGAAACGCTCACGGCAATGGGTGTGGAGATAAAGGCAAATTTTGTGGTGGGCCGAACAAGAACACTTACCGACCTTATTGATAAGGATGGGTATGACGCGGTTTTTATAGGTACGGGCGCCGGTCTTCCGGTTTTTATGCGAATTGAAGGAGAAAATCTCAACGGCGTTTTTTCCGCAAATGAATACCTTACCCGTATTAACCTGATGAAGGCTTTTGACATAAATGCCGATACGCCCGTTTATCCTTCCAAAAACGTGGTAGTGCTCGGTGGCGGCAATGTAGCCATGGATTCATCGAGGATGGCAAAGCGGCTGGGTGCACAAAGCGTTTCTGTTGTGTACAGGAGAAGTGAGAACGAAATGCCTGCCCGGAAAGAGGAAGTGCTGCATGCAAAAGAAGAAGGGATAGCATTTCTTTATCTCAGTAATGCAAAGAGAATATTAGGTGATGAAAAGGGTTTTGTAAAAGGGATTGAATGCCTGCGATATGAATTAGGCGAGCCTGACGTATCCGGAAGAAGATCGCCTGTTGTAATTCCCGGCAGTGAATTTATACTGGTTGCCGACACCATTATAGTGGCTGTCGGAAATGGAAGCAACCCGCTCATCAGCCAGACAACGCCACAACTAAAGGTGAGTAAAAGAGGCCATATTATGGTGGATGAAACGCAGAAAACATCCATGGATAAAATATTTGCGGGAGGCGATATTGTGCTGGGAGCGGCAACCGTAATATTGGCGATGGGAGAAGGAAAGAAAGCTGCGGAGTCTATCAATAAAATGCTTTCGGTGCCAGCCGGATAAACTACCAGATCTAATGCATATACTATACCAAATGATTCCCTTTTATCCCCGAAGGTAATGATGCCGCCTGCGCCATGCTTCTACTAATCAAAAAAGTATGGATCAGGTAGATTAGTAGTAGCCCTTGTTTTACTTCCCAACACATTCCTGCGTAGCCCTCAATATCCCAAATTGCCTGAATGATGGGGACCGGCAGAGGAGGAATCTCTCAGGCTATGCAGGAAATTTCAAGTCAATAAGTCAGGGAGATCGGAGTTCATTTAGGCCATATTTGACCATTTTGCCCGGTTTTAGCCTGTTTTGGCCTATTTGGAAGGTATTTTTTCAGGTAGCTTGTTTTACTCAGGGTTTGTTCAGCTTTTACTCTGCTTTTACTCTGGTGTTGGAAATTGCCCGGAAATGCCATAAAGGCAGTTATTTAAAATAGCTCTTATTTGGCAGTAGCCTTACCCGGCTTTGAGTTGTGAACTATGACAGATAATAACCAGGTATAACGCAGTATATATCAAGTGTCATATCACACCTGAATTAATGGGTAAAGTTTTAGTAATTTTATCCTGCCATTTTCACTTGTAAATTGCCATTTTATTTTAACCTAAAAGACAAACCGCAGAGCGGTGACATTAAAATAATGAAAATTACAATTACATTAAAAGACAAACCGCAGAGCGATGACATTAATATAATAAAATCACATTATTTTTTATTCAACCAGCCTCCGGTAAAATCCGCCATTTGAAGCCCGTTAATAAGATATGGGCATTGTTTCATAATCTGCCAGATCATTTCACTCTGATAATTTTCAATCATAATTAAACTCGGCCCCTGGTTTAAACCGAATCTCCATGGTGAAACCCATCCTCGCCCGCCTGCATCCTTTGCGGGATATTCCGGGTTAAAACTGGCGTCAAATCCATATGACCTGGGGGCCATTATATTGAGTCTTTCGATAGCATGCCGTATGGTTTCGATTACTATTTCCGGGGCAAAGGGAATTGAAGCCACGACTGCCCAGGGAGATATAGTTCCATCATCCGGGCCATTAGGTGCGCCTCGTGCCTTGTAATTGAAGAATTTTCTTTTTATTCCATTGATTTTTAATGACTTGTTTCCGGGGCCATCACTTGCAGTCAGTCCCCAGCAATATTTTCCGTAATGTTTAAATTCAAGTGGGTTCTCAATAGCATAACGGCGATGAACGCATGTTGCACGCCTGCTGTTTTCAAAATAATCAAAACCTGCCTGCTTATTAAACGAATCATAGATGTCCCTGAAATCAATCCACATTTGGGAGAACTGGTGTATGAACAAAGGGCCTGCATACAAATATTCAAAATCGTACACTTTTGTTAAACTAAAAGTATCCGTCCATTTTTTATATCCTTCCGGCCTGATCGGATAAGTCGGTGAGCCTAACGCCAATACATACATGAGAATTGCTTCACAATAATTTTCATCCCACCTGTAAGGCAAAAATCCTGATGTTGGTTTCCATCCGTGGCTGATGGTTGTTCCGCCATTCAACGCCCATTGCCAGTCAATCCTGCGATACAATTTATCTGCCAGGTCCCTAATTGTTTTTTCTTGCTGGTTATCCCCTGAAAAATAAACTGCTACGGATAAGGCGCCGGCAATAAAAAGGGCTGTATCAATTGTTGACAATTCACATTTCCATTCCCTTTCGCCGGTATTCATTTTCAGGAAATGATAATAAAATCCCTTATAACCCGTAGCATTGGCTTCCCTGCCCTGGCGGCTATTATAAAAGAACTTCAGAATTTTAAGTACGCTGGCAATCGCATCCCCTCTTGAAAGAAATTTTCTTTCAACCCCGATAATATATGCCGTAAGACCCATTCCCGTAACTGCAATGCTTGATGGAAATCCCGGTTGCGTCTTATCTGCTATCAACCCGGTATCCGGATCTGTTTCGGTCAGGAAATAATCAAAGGTTTCCCTTTGCAATTTATCAAGCATTTGTTTGTCCGTGCCCAGAGGATCTGCACCAGGCAGGTCTTTTTCTTTTGAATCCTTCATTCAGTTTTTGAAGTTACAGGTTCTGTTTGCTATGGAAGCATTCAACTTCCGGCAAAACGGTATTATTTTCCAGGATAATTTTAAGGGATGCCCTGCTTTCGCCCGGTGATCCTTCACAAAGGTAATAAGCGGCAGCTGGTCAATCGCATAGCCAGCGTATATATAAAGGGATTGAAACTATTTTACATCCATCCCTGACAAACCTCTGTAGAAAAAATCTATCAATGCCTTGACCTTATTAACTTCAAAGATGGTAAATGAAAATAAAATATAACAATTTATAAACTAATTTTATATTTATGACCCGACATCCTTTAGAGAATCAACTGTCACAATAAAGTATTTAGGTTGCTTTGATTTTAATTGATTTTTCTACTAAGTGGTAGGGTGCTGGCATCACATTAATTTCAAAGCAGGTAACTTCAGGTTATATCTTAGGGCAACCAATTTTCCGTTTGGAAACTTATATATTAATGATGAATAAAAAGTTCAAAAATATTTTCTCTCATAAAAAGAAATTTACTATTGCTATTATTATTTTTCTGATCTGTAGTTACGGCCCGTTTATATTGGCTGGTGCTTATGCCCAGTCATCTGGCGAAATTCCAGTTGAAACCGGGTCCTTTTGGTTGTGGAATTTCCTCGGTCACCTCCATCCCTTAGCGGTTCACTTTCCCGTGGGGCTGATTTTATTTGCGGCAATACTCGAGCTTTTTACTTTAAAGAATTTTAATTCGAAGCTGCGTCCCGGAATAAATTTATTGGTCATTGCCGGAGTAATATCGGCTGTTGTGTCCGCGATTTTAGGATTGTTGCTTGCACGCAATGGTGACTATGGTAAAAACATCCTTGCTATCCATCAATGGACTGGTATCGCTACCGCCTGTTTTGCGGCGCTTGGGTTATTTTTTCTTTTGCGGGTTCGGAAGAATAATCAGCTCAGCCTGATAAAAGCTTATCGCGGCATATTGTTTTTTACTGCTGTCGGGATATCGGTAGCTGGACATTTTGGAAGCTCCTTGACGCACGGCAGCGATTACCTTTCAGAAACGCTTCCATGGAGCAAAGATTATAAACCGGTCTTTGCAGGCAAGATTGATATTGCAGCTCTCAAAAACGATTCCGGTAAACTGAGCAAAAAACAGGAGGCAGAATTAAACCTCGAGGTGAGGACCATTCTTGCTCATAAGTGCTATAAATGCCATGGCGCCGAAAAGGTAAAAGGCGAGTTGCGGCTCGACAGGAAAGACATGGTATTTAAAGGTGGGGAACATGGGCCAATCATTGCTGCCGGCTATCCCATGGAGAGCGAAATGGTAAAACGCATATCCCTGCCTGTCAACGATAAAAAAGGCATGCCCAACAAAGAAAAAAGATTGTCTGTGGCAGAAATAGACATCATAAAATTATGGATTCAGAAGGGAGCACCCTGGCCGGCAGATCCGGGTAAGGATATATTGTATCGTGTTGCACAGCTTCAGCCAAGGAATCCCCCTTTGCCACCGGCATCGGCAAATCTTCAAAACCCTGTAGACTTATGGGTAAATGAATATTTTAAAAAGAATAAAATCCCATGGTCCCAACCCGTTGATGACAGAACATATTTAAGAAGGATTTATCTGGATATTATTGGTTTACTGCCTTCGCCAGACGAAGAACAAACATTTATCGCCGATAACAGGTCCGGCAAAAGAGCATTATGGGTGCGGCAGTTATTAAGTCGCGATGAAGATTATGCGGCACACTGGCTTACCTTTTGGAACGATGCCCTGCGTAACGATTATACGGGTACCGGTTATATTACCGGCGGGCGATTTAACATTACAGGCTGGTTATATAGATCATTAAGGTCCAACCAACCGTACAACCAGTTTGTACAGGAATTGATAAGCCCGACAAAACAGTCAAAAGGATTTATTGAAGGCATTAAAT
>JBDTWP010000391.1:0-6559 GCA_040006615.1 Ferruginibacter sp. | reverse complement strand
TCAATGATGCGGCCATTCCTCCCATAGGGAGGACATGTCGGTAGAGAAAATCAATTATACGGCAATTCCTCCCATAGGGAGGGCATGTCGGTAGAAAAAATTATTGATGCGTCAATTCCTCCCATAGGGAGGGCATGTCGGTAGAAAAAATCAATGATGCGGCAATTCCTCCCATAGGGAGGGCATGTCGGTAGAAAAAATTATTGATGCGGCCATTCCTCCCATAGGGAGGGCATGTCGGTAGAGAAAATCAATGATGCGGCCATTCCTCCCATAGGGAGGGCATGTGGGTAGAAAAAATCAATGATGCGGCCATTCCTCCCATAGGGAGGGCATGTGGGTAAAAAACAATAATTATACGGCAATCTGTCCGCCGCGGCGGACAATATGGGGGTATAACTTATCACAGAAATGATTTCCTGGTTCGGAAACAGGTCCCCTTAAACAAAGCCACAATATGACCTTTTTGGTTGCTGATGGTAATATGATAAAGGCCTGTTGATTTGCCATTGTGTATTTCTTTTGCCTCTGCTGTTAATATATCACCCGGATAAATGGGCTTTATAAAGTTGATGGAAGTATCCAAAGCAACGGATAATATATTTCTGTTATTACAGGCAAAGGCAAAGCAACTATCACCCAGGGAAAATGCAATTCCCCCGTGTACGATCCCTAATCCATTGATCATTTCCGTGCGCACAGTCATTTGGATCTTGCTGTAGCCTTCAGTTATTTCTATGATTGAGATGCCAAGCCACTGGCTAAAGAGATCCTGCTGCATTATATGATCAACAACTTTGCCTGCAAGTGAATCCTTGTCCTTATCCATGGTTACATTATTTATTGGGTATAGTAAAAATCCTATTCACCTTTAAATTGTGGTTTTCTTTTTTCAATGAAAGAAGTAACGCCTTCATTATAATCATGCGTGTTAGCGGCTTTATATTGTAATTCGTCTTCTTTTCTTAATTGTTCCTCCAATGAATTATTCAGGGAGGCATTCAAAGCCAGTTTCGTATATGCCAAACCTTTAGTTGGCATCTGAGAAAGGGTAAGCGCAATATTATAGCTCTCCCTTTCAAACGACTCATCAGGCAATGCTTTATAGATCATTCCCATTCGTTCTGCCTCCGTGGCAGTCACTTTATCACCCAGCATCATCAATGCACTTGCTTTCTGGAACCCGATCAAACGTGGTAATGTAAATGTACCACCACTATCCGGGATCAATCCGATTTTACTGAATGCCTGGATGAAAGAAGCCGAAATAGTGGCTACCACTACATCACAGCACAATGCGATATTTGCGCCTGCCCCGGCTGCAACACCATTTACTGCACTTATTACCGGCTTTTCAATATTCCGTATCCTGGTAATGATGGGGTTGTAATGTGCTGATAGAATAACATCAAATCCCGGAGGGTTTTCACCTACAAGTTCACCCAGGTCCTGTCCTGCTGAAAATGCCTTCCCATTCCCGGTTATATAGATAGACCGTATATCCTTATCGGCAGCACAATCATCTAATATCTTTTGTAACAGCAAAGCCATTTCGCGGTTGAACGAGTTAAGTTTTTCGGGGCGGTTAAGGGTGATAATGGCAACTGATTCTCTTATTTCAAACAGGATGGAAGACATAGATAGAATTTTGATGTGAGCTATTCCATGGAAGGCTTATGTTTACCGGGTAAAATTAATGACATTTAAAATAATCAAATGGCTCTTTACATTCCTGGCATTGGTATAAGGCTTTGCAAGCCGTAGAACCAAACCGGCTGATGAGATTTGTGTGGTATGAATTACATGCCGGACACTGAATGGCTTCGGATTCAGCAAATAATTTGGTTTCGCAAACAATTTGTTTTGGGTGGGGCGGCGCAATCCCGTACGCTTTTAATTTTTCTTTTCCGGCCTCACTCATCCAGTCAGTCGTCCATGCAGGCGACAGTACGGAAGTAACCTTTATATTTTTATAGCCATGTTCAATCAGTTTCAGGCGGATATCCATGCTCATAGCATCCATTGCCGGGCAGCCGGAGTAGGTGGGTGTAATCACTACTGTTCCCTCCCAGCCACTTTCGCCAGGCACTGGGTAAAGATGAATATTTCTAACGATTCCTAAATCAATAATAGAAAGTACTGGAATTTCCGGATCGAAAACTTCTTCAAATAGCTTCCGGATTTTAACCACCTCCATCTCTTTTATGGAATCCCCCACTATTTCATTATCATTGTTTGAAGTCATCATTTCAAAAAAGTTATTCAAATTATTGTACGCTTTCAAAGTGCCTTCCGGGGATTTAAGGAGCCCTACCATTTTGCCCCCGGGTAAGTTCTTTGGACGCTTTGCATCTCAGCTAAAATAAACCCCAGGTGTTCGGTATGGATTCCCTGTTTTCCTCCTGAGTGCATAAATACTTTCTCACCCTGACCGCTTCCGAAGGCGGGTGACCACAGGGTAGCTTCTTCTAAAACCGTGCTGACTCCTTCAAGCCAGGGAATTTTTAATGAATCTGGATCAAAACCAATGATATCTTCCATTTCATATTTTTCGGCCATGAAAAATTCTCCGGTATAGGGCCATAGGTTTTCGATAGCTTTCAACATTCTATCATGACTTTCTTCTGTACCGTCCCCCAGGCGTATTACCCATTCGCTGCTCCACTTTACATGATAAGTTACTTCCTTGATAGATTTTTCGGCAATCGCTGCCAGTTGTATATCATTGCCTGATTGCAACTGTTCATATAGCAGGTATTGGTACACGCTGCAGAAGAACTGGCGCAAGATAGTTAGTCCCCAATCCCCTCTGGGCAATTCGGTTATCAATAGATTTTTAAATTCCCTTTCTGTTCTCAAATAAGCAAGGCTGTCCTCAGTAACAAAGTTGGCAGGTTGATTCGTTGATTGGTTGATTAGTTCCGCGGCATATTGATAAAAGTTTCTGGCTTGCCCCAACAGGTCTAGACTGATGTTAGAAATAGCTATGTCCTGTTCTAATATGGGCCCATGCCCGCACCATTCAGCATTACGTTGGGCAAGTATGAGGTTGGTGTCCGCAAGGTGGAGGGTGTAGTTGATTAGTTGATAAGTTGAGATGTTGACTGTATTCATTTTTCGATATATTTTCTGAGGTAAGAGATATAGCCGTTTAATAATCTCTCTGCCTCATCAATTTTATTCCTGAATCAGTTTAGCTGTTATATGGTAATATTTTTGCAGTCCATCACATCAATAAGATGGTTATAAACTGCCCCCTACATCTGCTTCACCTCATCCGGTAAATCATAAAAACCGGGATACCGGTAGATCTTATCTGTAGCGGGCTCATAAAAACTTCCTGCATCATCGGGATTACTGGCATGGATATTTTTGCTTTCCACTACCCAGATACTTACGCCTTCCTGTCTTCGGGTATACACATCCCTCGCATTTTCTATCGCCATGGCCGCATCTGCCGCATGAAGACTGCCCGCATGTTTATGGTCCAGCCCCTGTTTACTTCGTATAAATACCTCCCAAAGTGGCCAGTCTTCCCTGCCTTCACTCGCTGGCGGGATGTTCAAAGAAGCGTCTTCTGTTGAGTTACCGCCCGGACTACCTTCAGTAATATCGCCGTAATATATTTTTCTTATATAGTTCATAATAGAAAAGATTAAAGAATTCTTAAACAGTTTCTTAAGCCCCCGCTTTTCCGCCGCGGCGGATTCTGAGCAGAGTCTTTACTCTTTGGGCCAATTTTTAAAAATTATTGAGTTTTGATCCTGGTTTATTAAAAAGAACTTGAAATCATTTTACTCTTTCTTTACCCCCTCCCTGGAGGGGCGGGAGGAGGTGGTTTTTTTTCTCTTTTCCGCATATACCTTAGCCGCTTCCCTCACCCACCCGCCTTCTTCATGTGCCTTTACCCTTGCCGCCAAACGTTGCTTATTACAGGGACCATTACCTTTTACTACGTTCCGGAACTCATCCCAGTTTATTTCTCCAAAATCATGTTGTTTGCTTTCTTCATTCCATTTAAGCGATGGGTCCGGTAAAGTCATCCCTAATATTTTAACCTGCCCGGCTACCATATCCACAAAATTCCGGCGTAATTCATCATTGGTTTTTCTCTTGATCTTCCATTTCAGGCCCTGGTCATTGTTTGCACTTTCACTATCTCTTGGCCCAAACATCATCAGGCTTGGCCACCACCACCGGTTGATCGCATCCTGGCACATTGCCCGCTGTTCGGTAGTTCCCCTGCTTAATACTAATAAGGTTTCAAAGCCCTGGCGCTGGTGAAAGCTTTCCTCTTTGCAAATCCTTACAAGTGCCCTGGCATATGGACCATAGGAAGTGCGGCACAAAGCCACCTGGTTCAAAATGGCAGCACCATCTACCAGCCAGCCAATGGCGCCCATGTCAGCCCAGGTCAAAGATGGGTAATTAAAGATGGAGGAATATTTTGCTTTACCATTGTGGAGATCCCTGATCATTTCATCCCGGCTGATACCCAATGTTTCCGCTGCAGAATATAAATATAAACCATGTCCGGCCTCGTCCTGCACTTTCGCAATCAGGATGGCTTTTCTTTTTAAGGTTGGAGCTCTTGATATCCAGTTACCTTCGGGAAGCATGCCTACGATTTCACTGTGCGCATGCTGGCTTATCTGCCTTATATTGGTTTTCCGATAGGCGTCAGGCATCCAGTCCTTTGGTTCTATTTTAATTTCCCTGTCTATCTTTTGTTGAAATAGTGTATTCAAATCCTGGGGTAACATACGGTGAATTTATATTGTAAAAATATAAAAAACTAACAACTGTTAGTTAATTATTTTGATCGAAAAAACCTGAAAAGCCCTGCAAGGGCGAAATACAATAGCACAGGGTGAAGCCCTGTGAAAAAATTAGCTCATTTTTTAAAATGATGTGTGTTCTATTCAAAGCCCGAAATAACCTTTTAATGATATCTTACAATGGATAAGCAAACTGGGCAGCCCTGTAAGGGCGAAATACAATAGCACAGGGTGAAGCCCTGTGAAATAATAGAAATAATAGAAATAACATAATAGCATTCACAGAACCCACCTGGTGAACAGGATACAGGTTTGCAAAGTATGTAACAGGGCTCATTGACATTAAGAAATGGTGGTATTATGCAAATAAGCCTGAGAAAAAAACAGTGTATGTTTTCAGAATTCCTGGATTGTCACAGCCTTAAGTTCATACTTCTTTTGTCAGTGCACACACCCATTCTAAATATTCTTTTACGTTATGGTCCTCTTCCAGGTTATATTCAAAGCACAAATTGGTAGAAATTTTAATTGCCAGGTCCCTGAATAGATCACACATAATAAATAATGAATTCCAGATATGCTCCGGATCAGCGTTTGGATAGGTCGAAAGAATTTTATTATAAAGTTCCGGGGAAAGATTGGCTTGCATATTTTTTCCATTTTTCCCGGATGATACGGAAAAGTTGGTTTCAACGCCAATATGCCATTCTATTACCTTCAAAAACATTTTCCGGACCGGGTTTTCAAGCATTTCTTTTGCATAGAAAATTTCCTGTCTCCAAAGTCCTTTTGCAACATATGTACAAACCCACCAAAATTCATTGCAGCAGTCCGCGAACATTTTTTCAGTTGGCCTTTCAATAAGATAATCCAGGTCGCCTGGTGCCGGCACATTTGAAAATAAGTGGTCTTTGTCGAGTAAAATGATAGTCAGGCTGTCCCGTTCAAATTCATTTGCTGTTTTATCAAATGGAAACAATGTCAGATCGATCCTGTTTCTATCTTTAAATAACATTAAATAACTAAAAGAAGGGGTTTCACTTTTATTTACTTCAATCGCCATTTGATAAGGCATTTGCAGGAAAAGCCTTTCTCCAAAAATGTCTATCCAGGAATGGTCGTTCAAAAATGTATCAATTTCGTTTAGTCTTCACTTCTCATTTTTTGATGATTTACCGGTAATAAGCTTTGTATGCTTAATCCTGGTCAGTGTCCCATGGATAGAATTCATAATAAGTATCCCCTAAATAGTCATTGAAACCCCAACTGGTACATTTTGGTTTATTCTACTAAAATTTTGTCCCTGCCCATTACTGATGCTTAAAAGTTAATCCTATTGTCTTCAGGGCACTGAGAAGTTTCGGTATCGAGCCTGGTCCCATACCGTGCAGCGTCAAAATTTCTTTTTCACTGAATTTGGAAAGCTGATGCAATGTCTTTATCCCTTTATTTTCCAATGCCCGCCTTGCCGGTGCCGCAAGCAATGATTGAAAGCCGTTTTCCGGTTTACGTACCTGTTCGCAAATGGGACAAACAAGACAGTCGCTGCTCTTATAGTAACGGTGTCCCTTCGGACAAGTCCTCAAACTCTTTTTAGTTTTGGGGGCTGCTTTTTCCATATTTTCCTTTGGATTTAATTTTACTATTTATCTTAATAAGTCATATGGATTTGGTTTGTCAATCCGGAATTTTACTGAGCATTTGGCTCCTCCGATATCCCAACATCTCAATTTTCAAATTTCCAGGCTATCCTTTGACCAGTTTCTTCAGGTTCCGCAACC
>JBDTWP010000390.1:0-6631 GCA_040006615.1 Ferruginibacter sp. | reverse complement strand
TCTATCAACGGATTTAAATCCGTTGTTATAATATTTGTCGAGCCTACGGCTCTAAGGAATTGTAGGCAAAATCCTTAAGTTGACGGCTATGGTGGGGCGCGACCGAGGCCCTGCCGTGGTTTGTGTCCTCGCAAACCACCTGTTGCCGCGACAATTTGGGATGCACCCCCTTAAAGTCTTTGTTTAATCTTCATTCCAAATGATTTACCTTGCACAAACTTTTTAAATGTTTGAATCCAGGGAAGCAAACTACTTTCATTCAAGGGATACCTGGATTTAAAATTTCATTATCTTAAAGATGGAGGCCATTATTTTACGCACTGATAAAAAGCCAATTAGTAATATTCCGGTTGAAGTGAACGCCGCCCCAGCGTATACCATGACTGGCTGCTCAAGGCCGACAGGAGTGGATCTTAATCTGATATTTCATCAGCCGGATAAAAAATACCTGCCAGGGAGTTTAAAAACACACTATGACAAAAGAATTAAGTAAACAACAAGCCTTAGAGTATCATGCCAAAGGCAAACCGGGAAAAATTGAAGTAATCCCGACTAAAGAATCCAAGACACAGAGAGATCTTTCCCTGGCATATACACCAGGCGTGGCAGTGCCCTGCCTGGAAATTGCCGCAAACCCGGAAGAGGTATATAAATACACCGCCAAGGGAAACCTGGTAGGTGTTATCAGTAACGGCACTGCCGTTTTAGGGCTGGGTAATATAGGGCCGGAAGCAGGTAAACCTGTGATGGAAGGCAAGGCGGTATTATTTAAGATCTTTGCCGACATCGATGTTTTTGATATAGAGATCAACGAAACGGATCCGGTAAAATTTGTACAGATCGTAAAGGCTTTGGAGCCTACTTTCGGTGGCATCAACCTGGAGGATATCAAGGCGCCGGAATGTTTTTACATAGAACAACAGCTAAAAGAACAGTTGAATATTCCCGTCATGCACGACGACCAGCATGGTACGGCAATCATATCATCCGCCGGTTTGCTAAACGCGCTTGAATTGCAGAAAAAGAAAATTGACAAAGTCCGTTTTGTGGTGAGTGGAGCAGGGTCCGCGGCGATAGCATGCATGAAACTATATATATCCCTGGGTGCAACCCTCAGCAACTTCATGGTATTTGACAGGAAAGGTATTATATACAAAGGCAGGGAGGGTGTCGACGATATGAAAAAAGATTTTTGTGTGGATGAAAAATTCAAGGACTATGACCTGGTAATGGCATTAAAGGATGCGGATGTATTTGTAGGGCTGAGTACAGGTAATGTGGTGAGCGCTGAAATGGTAAAAAGCATGGCAAAAAACCCGATCGTGTTTGCACTCGCAAACCCCAATCCCGAGATCACTTATGATGTCGCCATCGAATCCCGTAAGGATTTGATCATGGCTACAGGCCGAAGTGATTATCCTAACCAGGTTAATAATGTACTGGGATTCCCCTATATTTTCCGTGGAGCGCTGGACGTGAGGGCTACCACCATCAATGAGTCGATGAAACTGGCGGCTGTAAAAGCACTGGCTGCATTAACAAGGGAACCGGTGCCGGACATTGTTAACCTTGCATACAACGAAAAAACAATTTCATTCGGTCCCGACTATATTATACCAAAGGCATTGGATCCCCGCTTGCTTTCAGCTGTTGCTCCGGCAGTAGCAAAGGCAGCGATGGAAAGCGGTGTGGCGAAATACCCCATTACAGACTGGGAGGCATACGAACTGGAACTGAATAAACGCCTTGGATTAGATAACCAGTTGAGCCGGGTGATCGGCAACAAAGCCAGGAAAGATCCCAAGAGGGTTGTATTTGCAGATGCTGAAAATATTAAGATATTGAAAGTAGCCCAACTGGTGGTGGAAGAAGGGGTGGGTTATCCTATTTTACTGGGCGATACAAAAAGAATATTAAAATTAGCCGCTGAAAACGGCATCGACCTGGAAGATATGCCCATCATGGATCCTAAAGCAGATGATACAGAAGAATTAAGAAATCAATTTGCTGATTTGTTTTATTCAAGGCGGCAACGTAAAGGTTCCAACAGGCATGAGGCAACTAAAATAATGAAGGACCGGAATTATTTTGGCTGCATGCTTGTTGAAAGCGGTGAGGCGGATTGTATGATCAGCGGATTAACCAGGAATTATCCGGATACGATCAGGCCGGCTATTCAAAGCATCGGTACTGAAGAAGGGGTTAAAAAAATTGCGGGGATGTACATTCTGCTAACCAAGCGCGGGCCACTGTTCCTGGCAGATACAACCATTAATTTTAATCCGACAGCGGAGGAACTGGCAGAAATAGCATTGCTCACCGCTAAAGAGGTCAGACAATTTAATATTGTTCCCCGTATTGCAATGCTCTCCTACTCTAACTTTGGAAGCAGCAATTCACCTGAAGCTGATCTTGTACGTAAGGCAAGGGAATTGGTGAAGGCAAAAGAGCCCACGCTGATCTGTGATGGGGAGGTTCAGGGTATCCTTGCTTTTAATAAAGAGATATTAAGGGAAAATTATCCGTTTACGGAATTATTGGATGGCGAAGTAAATACACTCATCTTCCCTAATCTCGCTGCCGGCAATATCGCGTATAATTTATTACAGGAAGTGGGCGGTTCAGACGCCATTGGCCCGGTATTATTGGGATTAAAGAAGCCCGTTCATGTGTTGCAATTGGGAAGTTCCATCCGTTCAATTTTCAATATGGTACTCATAGCGGTGGTGGATGCTCAGATGAAATGCGCTACGGATACTAAGGCTGCGATCGGCAAAAGCAAATGGTGGAAGCAATTTAAAGGATTACCACATGAACTGTAGGAGTATATGGAGAACAAAGACCCTGTTGCGAAAAAAATCGCCTTTTCCGTAAGCAAATCTTTCAGAAAATACCTGAAAAGATACGGCCGGGAGATACCATTACCCGTTTCATATGATACGTTAAAACATTTTAATTTTAGCATACCCGTATTAGATAGTAGTGGCAAGAATACCTTTTGGGAATCTGTTTTTTATAATCCTTCCTTAAGCGATGAGATACATGCTTCTCTGAAAAGAATGTATTCCATTTTAAAATCAAGCGGGCATACGCAGGCCGAGGAACATTTATACATAGAACGGATCGATTATTGCCTTTTTGGCAATTCAAAACCATTCAGAATTAAAATAGTCAATAATTACAATGAAGTATACGACTATTTTTATATCAAAGTGGCTGATTCATCCCGCATTTTTGGAATGGAACTCGAGCACCTGCTTTCGCCTAATTTCATGAACTTTTTAATAGATGGGAACACCATCGTCGAAGAACATATTTCAGGAGTACCCGGGGATATGTTTATAGAACACTACCTGCAAAGGCCGGAATTTAACCCCAAAAGAATTGCAAAAGAGTTTGTGAAGTTTAATGAAAGATGTTTTATCCGGTTGCTGGGCGATATGCGCAGCTACAATTTTATTTTTGATATCACCCAGGATTTTGATGATGTGCAGTTTAAGATACGATCCATCGATTTTGATCAGCAATCTTATGAAGGCAATAAAAATTATTATCTTCCGCAGTTTTTTAAAGAAAACCTCGTTTTTGTTGACCTGGTAAAGAAGCTCCTCAATAAAGAAGTGATCCTGCAATACCAGCAGGAGGAAAGGTCGCAAATTATCCGGCGTATCAAGTCGGAACGGCAACGGCTGAGAGACCTGAGGGTTGCTGCCGGAGACGATCAGCTCTCAACCGAACCCAAAATAAAACAACTCGCTGCCGAACTATCGTTGCATTATAAAAATAACCCTGTTTTCTTAAAATGCACAACCATGCCCCAATTAATGTACCAGCACCTGAAAGAGCTCCTGGTTTCAAACAGAAAATAAAAATGAATTCCTGATAATCAACCTCATATTACTATTTTTTTTTCAATAAATTTGCCCCATGGAGTTTTTCACACACTTTGGCCGTTACCTTATCATGCTAAGAGGAATGTTTACCAGGCCGGAAAATCACAAAATGTATTGGAAGGAATTTATGCACCAGTGTACGGATATCGGTATTGGATCTTTAGGCATTGTATCAATAATCTCCGTTTTTATTGGTGCTGTCAGTGCAGTGCAAACAGCCTACCAACTGATAAGCCCCATCATTCCAAAAACCACCATTGCACAAATTGTGAGAGATACCGTAATCCTGGAGTTTGCCCCTACCCTCGTTTGTATCGTGCTTGCCGGAGTGATTGGCAGTAAAATTGCGAGCGAATTAGGCAACATGAGAGTTAGTGAGCAGATAGATGCACTGGAAATAATGGGCATCAATACCAAAGCATATTTAATAATGCCGAAAATTGCCGCCGCGTTGGTGACCATACCTTTGCTGGTAATTATATCGATGGTGCTGGGAATCTGGGGCGGCCGCCTTGCAGGCACAGCCTCCAATATATTATCAACCGATACATTCGACAGGGGGCTACTCGAAAAATTTGTCCCTTACAATGTAACTTTTGCCCTCATTAAATCCTACACTTTTGCATTTATTATCAGCAGCGTACCTGCCTATTATGGATATTATGTAAAGGGAGGAGCATTGGAAATTGGCCGGAGCAGCACTAAAAGCGTTGTGGTTAGTTGTATCATGCTTTTATTTGCTGATTATGTGTTGACACAAATACTATTAAATCCCGCTGCCTGATACTATGATCGAGTTCAAGAATATACATAAGAAATTTGGTGATAATGTTGTACTGACCGACGTAAGCCATGTGATGCAGACCGGCCTTTGCAACCTCATCATCGGTACCAGCGGCAGTGGCAAGACGGTTTTGCAAAAATGCCTGGTAGGGTTATTTGAACCGGATAGTGGAGAGATTATTTACGATGGCATGAGCTTTACTGAAATGGAGGGTGAGGACAGGAAAGAACTGCGCCAGCAAATTGGCATGTTGTTCCAGGGCTCTGCATTATTTGACAGTATGACGGTGGAACAAAATGTAATGTTTCCATTGGATATGTTTTCGAAAATGAATCATGCTGAAAAACTGAAACGTGCCAATGAAGTATTGGCAAGAGTGAATTTAGAAGATGCCAATAAAAAATTTCCGGCGGAGATAAGTGGCGGTATGAAGAAAAGAGTGGGTATTGCAAGGGCCATTGTGCTCAATCCAAAATATTTATTTTGTGATGAACCGAACTCCGGCCTAGATCCGCAAACCAGCATGGTAATCGATAAACTCATTTATGACATCACCAAAGAGTTCAATATGACCACGGTGATCAATACGCACGACATGAACAGCGTAATGGAAATCGGGGAAAATATTTTATACCTGTATGAGGGTAAAAAGGAATGGACTGGTAACAATGAGGAAATTATCTTTTCAAAGAACGAACTGCTCAATTCATTCATTTTTGCTTCCAAATTCCTGCAGGATGCGAAAGACATGCGTATGCTGGAAGCGAAAGGCATTATCGCAGATGACAGGAATATGGAGGAGATACTGAATAATGGAGAGGAGATTAAGTAATGTGAAAATGAGCTAATGTGCTAATGTGAAAATGTGAAAATTCTTCACAATAACCCATCTCCCCTATCTTTGCGCAAATTCTCAATTTTTAATTCTTAATTTTTAATTCCAAATTCCTGCCATGTCAGTTCTTGTAAATAAAAACTCCAAAATCATTGTACAGGGTTTTACCGGTACAGAAGGTACCTTTCATGCCACCCAGATGATCGAATACGGCACCGACCTGGTGGGTGGTGTTACACCCGGCAAAGGTGGAACCAGCCATTTGGATAAGCCTGTTTTCAACACGGTGGCCGATGCGGTGAATACAACCGGTGCCGATGTGAGCATTATTTTTGTTCCACCGGCATTTGCAGCCGATGCCATCATGGAAGCAGCCGACGCAGGCATTGCTTTGGTAGTGTGCATTACCGAAGGCATACCTGTACAAGACATGGTAAAAGTGAAAAATTATTTGCTTGAAAAAGATACCCGCCTGATTGGGCCTAATTGTCCAGGTATTATTACAGCCGACGAATGTAAAGTAGGTATCATGCCGGGCTTTATTTTTGTAAAAGGAAGAGTGGGCATTGTTTCAAAAAGTGGTACGCTTACTTATGAAGCTGCCGACCAGGTGGCAAAGGCAGGTTTGGGAATTTCAACCGCGATTGGTATTGGGGGTGATCCCATTATTGGCACAACTACCAAAGAAGCAGTCGAACTATTTATGAACGATCCGGATACTGACGCCATCGTGATGATTGGTGAAATTGGTGGTGGTATGGAGGCTGAAGCTGCGCATTATATCAAATCAACCGGTAATAAAAAACCCGTGGTGGGTTTCATAGCCGGGCAAACTGCACCGCCGGGCCGCCGTATGGGTCATGCAGGCGCTATTGTAGGAGGCGAAGATGATACGGCAGCAGCCAAAATGAAAATCATGGGTGAGTGTGGCATTCATGTGGTTGCAAGTCCCGCGGATATTGGTAAAATAATGGCGGAGGAATTGCAGAAATAATCACCAGATCACCAATTTGAAAAATAATATTTTTACCCCTGGCAATAACCGGGGGTTGTTTTTTTGTCGATCATCTCCATGTAGGAACAGGCCGCGGCCTGTTCTTTCAACCAAATGCATCAATG
>JBDTWP010000389.1:0-6639 GCA_040006615.1 Ferruginibacter sp. | reverse complement strand
TGCAGACCGGAACCTTCCTAAAGATGTCATCTTATTAATATGTTCCGGTCAGACGAGACGTATAGATGGGAACCGTTCTAAGATGCTATCCTTTTAATATATTCCTTTAAGACGAGACGTACAGACCGGAACCTTCCTAAGATGACATCCTATTAATATGTTCCGGTCAGACGAGTTATATAGATGGGAACCATTCTAAGGTGCTATCCTTTTAATATATTCCTTTAAGACGAGACGTACAGACCGGAATCATCCTAAGATGACATCCTATTAATATGTTCCGGTCAGACGTGACGTATAGATGGGAACCGTTCTCAGATGCTATCCTTTTAATATTTCCGGTGAGACGGGGGACGGCCGGTATTTTGTATTAATTCACAACCACCTGGCCAACTTCCTAAGACTATCTACATTATGAACCGGGGCGAATACATCAATAAAAGGCAGTGCAGCCTGCATTCCGGCCGCATCCGGCTGATAAAAAGCATAACCCGCCACCGGGTTTAACCAGATAACTTTTTTTGCCCTTGCATGAATTGTTTCCATGCTTTGTTCCAGTAAATCAATGTTTCCCGTATCCCATCCATCACTGAGGATTATTAAAATGGTGCGTTTATCCAAAACACGGGATGCATATTCTTTATTAAATTGCTGAAAGCTCTCCCCGATCCTCGTTCCTCCACTCCAGTTGGTATTTTGCTGACTCAAAGAACCTAATGTATCTTTAAAATCCCCTTGTTTTAAAAGGCCGGTAATGCATTGCAAAGATGTACCAAAAGCAAAGGTTTCGATCCGGTTGAATGACTGTTGAAACGCAAACATAAACTGTAAAAGAAATGCGGCATACAGGTCCATGGACTTACTCACATCACACAATACCACCAATCTGGTCCTGTTTCGCTTTGGTTTTCTGAAAGCAATTTCGAGCAACTCGCCCCCGTGGCGCATATTTTTTCTTAGCGTTCTTCTCAAATCGGGAAGGCATGGTTTGCCTGATTTTGTATACCTGCGGTTGGTATGAGCTGCTAACCTGGCAGATAAAGCTTTGATGGTTCTCATCAATTCGTCGAGTTCATCCGCCGGCACAGACGAAAAATCTTTTTGTGATAAATTTTCATGGATACTATAGGACGCGGTTTCTTCAATGGCATCATTGCGATTCCCATTCAGCCATGATTTTAAAGATTTGAACGAAGGGTCTTTTGCACCCGGTTTCAAAACAGGTTGAGGGGTTGTTTTTATTTTAGCGTCAATGGCTGATTCTATTTCTTTCCAGTAATCATTGAATAAAGCATCGAAATCATTTTGCTGAGACCGGCTCCGGCAACATACTGATTTCAGGGCTAAAGCAAAAACATTCCTGTCGCTGTAATCAATAAACTGCAATGCATTCAGTGCTGTGGCCTCTTCTTCCACGCTCAATGTAAATCCCTTCAGCCGCAGGAACCTGCAGAACTGAACGATATTCCGGGAAAGTGAAGTTTGCCTTTTGATCATATATTATCTATCCTGGAATGTACACCCGTTTTCTCCAATAATTCCCCCAGCGACATTTGTACCTGCCTGGTATCACGCCAGTCCTTTAATATTACACCCAGTGTTTGTTCTACGATTGTTTTATCCAAATGATCAATATGCAGTGAAGATAATGCCATGGCCCAATCCAATGTTTCCGCTATACCCGGCGACTTTTCAAGCTTAATGGCGCGAAGGGTTTGCATAAAGCGGCAGATCTGTTCGCCCAGTTTTATGTCAATTGCAGGCACTTTTGTTTTTACGATCATCCATTCCTTTTCAAATTCAGGGTAGTCGATATACAGGTATAAACAACGCCGCCGCAATGCTTCTGACAACTCACGGGTACGATTACTTGTTAATATAACCTGCGGAATATGGGTGGCACGAATGGTGCCTGTTTCGGGAATGGTGATTTGCCAGTCACTCAAGACTTCAAGAAGAAAACTTTCAAACTCTTCATCAGAACGGTCCACTTCATCAATGAGTAATACCGGTTTGCGATGATGCGTTATAGCTTGCAACAAGGGACGTTTCATGAGGAAAGCGTCACTGAATATTGTCTGTTCCTTTTCATCAACAGATTGATCATTGTGCTCCACCATTTTCAGGTGCAATAGCTGCCGTTGATAATTCCATTCATATAAAGCATGGGTAGCATCAAGTCCCTCATAACATTGCAGACGGATCAGGTCGGTCTGCATGGCGATGGCCATTACCTTCGCTATTTCGGTTTTCCCCACTCCGGCAGGCCCCTCAATCAAAAGGGGCTTATTCAATTGAAGGGAAAGAAAAACAGACATGGATACATGATCGTCTGTTATATACCCATGCTCCTGCAACATGGTACGGATTTCTGACAATTGAAGGGGATTATTGATACTATTCATTTTATTATCCGGCCACGCTGCAAATTTACTAAACAGTTTGATTAAGAAGAATGTTGCTTCCAGGTACTCTTCCGCCCTGGCGAAAAGTCAGGAGTGGCTTCAGGCTATGGCCAGCAATGCTTTCCTCAAATATACCTTCGCAAGGTGCCTGCGATAATCTTCAGATGCAAAATGATCACTCATGACGCTTACCCCGTTTATTGCAACATTCACTGCTGCATCAATAGTGGCAGCGTCAAGTGATTTACCGGAAATAACCTGTTCCGCAGCGGTATCCCGGAATACTGTATCTGCGACGCCTGCAAAAGCAATATTTGTTTTCCCCGAGGGTAAACGAAGCACGGCACAGCCTGCTATGGCAAATCTGGAGGCCGGCTGGGAAAATTTCAGGTATACCATTTTTGAACCCGCTTCGGGTACCGGTATGCGAATAGCCGTAATTATTTCTTTATCATCTAATTGGGTAGAAAATAATCCTGTAAAGAAATCTGCCGCAGCGGCAGTTCTTATTCCTGCGCTGCCTTTTATTACAATGGTTGCATCCGCGGCGAGCACCAGGGCGGGCCAGTCGGCAGCGGGATCAGCATGGGCAAGACTACCACCGATGGTGCCACGGTTGCGCACCTGCACGTCGCCGATCATGGCTGCGGCGCTTGCAAAAAAGGGAAGCTTCTCCCTGATCGTAACATTTTGCAAGATATCATCGTGCGTGGTAGCCGCACCAATAATAATTTCTCCATCAGCTTCCCTTATTCCTTTCAGTGTTGGAATATTCGCAATATCCACCAGCATCGCCGGCTGATTCAGGCGAAGTTTCAGAGCGGGTATAAGGCTATAGCCTCCTGCCAGCAGTTTTCCATCTCCGGATAGCAATACAGCCAATGCTTCATCAACGGTGGATGCTTTCTTATAATCAAATGCAACGGGAATCATTTTGTTTATTGTTTTGAGTTTATTGTTTGCGGTTTACGGTTTACGGTTTACTGTTTACGTTTTTCTGTTTATTGTTTTCTGTTTATTGCTTATTGCCTATTGCTTATTGCATTGCCTTCCAAACACGCTCTGAAGTTAGTGGCATGCGGATATCCTTTACCTTATGGCCTCCGCTCCATAGGGCGTCAATCACGGCATTGACAACTGCTGGCGTAGATCCGATCGCTCCTGCTTCGCCGGCGCCTTTTACACCAAGTGGATTATGCGGACAGGGAGTAACCTGGCTGGCAGTTTCAAACACCGGAAAGTCATCAGCACGGGGCATGCAATAATCCATATAAGAACCATTGGTCAACTGGCCGTTATCATCGTATTCAGCCCCTTCGAATAAAGCCTGGCCAATACCCTGCACAAGGCCGCCATGGATCTGTCCCTCCACGATCATTGGATTAATGATATTTCCTACGTCATCTACCGCGATAAAACGCTTCAAAATCACCTTACCTGTTTCTTTTTCAACCTCCACCACGGCAATATGGCAACCGAAAGGAAAGGTAAAGTTGGCAGGGTCGTAAAAGCTGCTGAAATCCAGTCCGGGTTCCAGGTCTTTAGGATACACATGGGGCACATACGCGGTAAGAGCGATGTCTGCAAAGCCAATGGATTTATCCGTTCCCTTTACCGTGAACTTACCATCCGCAAAATCAATATCACCCGCACTGGCTTCTAATTTATGCGCTGCTATTATCTTACCCTTCTCTACGATTTTTTCAATACTTTTTACGATAGCAGTACCTCCAACCGCTATGCTCCTTGAACCATAGGTACCCATGCCGAAAGCAACACTATCACTATCTCCATGAATGATCTCCACGTCTTCCATTGGTATGCCCAGCTTACCTGCAACTACCTGTGCAAAGGTTGTCTCATGCCCCTGACCATGTGAATGAGATCCTGTGAAAACGCTTACTTTACCGGTAGGCTGCACTCGCACCTGTCCTACTTCATATAAGCCAGCCCTGGCACCTAATGAACCAACCACTGCCGATGGAGCAATACCGCATGCTTCAATATAGGTGGAGAAACCTACACCTAACAGTTTCCCATTTCGAACGGCTTCCATCTGTTTTGCCCGAAAATCCGCATAGCCAAGCATTTCCAGTCCCTTCGTCAATACACCTTCGTAGTTGCCGCTGTCATATTGCAGGGCTACCTGTGTTTGGTAACCCGGTTGGTTCACCCCGTCAAACGGAGGAATAAAGTTTTTATACCTGAGTTCCACGGGGTCTTTACCCATCTCCAATGCAGCAAGATCTATCAAACGTTCAAGAAGATAAGTTGCTTCGGGCCTTCCCGCACCTCGGTAAGCATCTACCACGGTAGTATTTGTAAATACGCCCGTTACATCCACATTGATCTTTGGTGTGGTATACAATCCCTGCAGCAGGGTACCATGCAGGTATGTAGGAACACAAGGTCCAAATGAGGAAAGATATGCCCCCAGGTTGGCAAAGGTTTTTACACGCAAAGCCTCAATCTTTCCGTCGTTGTCAAATCCCATTTCAGCTTTGGTAATATGGTCGCGGCCATGAGCGTCCAATAAAAAACTCTCGCTTCGTTCGGCGGTCCACTTAACCGGCCTGTTAATCTTTTTTGATGCCCATGTTACCAACGCTTCTTCTGTATAATGAAATATCTTACTGCCAAATCCACCTCCCACATCCGGGCCGACCACCCTTACTTTATGTTCGGGAATGCCTAAAACGAATGCACACAGCAGCAGGCGGATCAGGTGTGGGTTTTGCGTGCTGGTGTATAAAGTATATTTTTCATTTGCTGCGTCATAAGAACCGATATAGCTACGTGGTTCAATTGCATTCGCCACCATTCGCTGGTTTACAAATTCGAGGGTGGTAACATGGGTGGCTTTGGACATCGCTTCGTCCACTTCTGATTTGGGATTACCCAATTCCCAATCAAAACAAATATTGTTTGGCACATCATCATGTACCAGTGGAGCGCCGGGCTTTACCGCTTCGGCCGCATTTACAACAACCGGCAGTTCTACGTATTCTACCATCACTGCTTCGGCAGCATCTTTTGCCTGTTCACGGGTTTCTGCGATTACCATGGCAACAGCATCACCCGCATGCCTTACTTTATCTGCTACGAGCAGCGGGTGTTTTGGCTCTTTCATGGTATCGCCATTCTTAAAGTTTACCTGCCAGCCACAAGGCACACCATTTATGGCAGCAACATCAGCGCCAGTAAAAATAGCTACTACACCTGGCATTTTCGCTGCTGCGCTTGTATCAACGGAAACAATTTTGGCATGCGCATAAAAGCTACGCACAAAGGATGTATAGGTTTGCAGTGGCAAAATTATGTCGTCGGTATACCTGCCCATACCGGTAATAAATCTTTTGTCTTCAACCCGTTTAACGGATTGCCCGATCAGACCATTTGTTGTACTCATACGGTTACCTCCTCTTTCATTTTTGCAGCAGCATATTTAATTGATTTAACAATATTGTGATAGCCTGTACAGCGGCAGAAATTGCCCTTTAATGCATAGCGTATTTCTTCTTCCGTCGGGTCAGGAACCTGACTTAAAAAATCAGCCGCGGTCATAATGATTCCCGGTGTACAGAAACCGCATTGCAGTCCGTGCATTTCTTTAAATCCTTCCTGCAGGGGGTGAAGTTCTCCATTTGCAGCCAGTCCCTCAATGGTCGTTATTTCGCAGCCGTCCGCCTGCACAGCAAGCATGGAGCAGCTTTTGGCCGCCTTCTTATTTACATGTATGGTACAGGAGCCGCACAAGCTGGTCTCGCAACCGATATGCGTGCCCGTCAGACGAAGTGTATCCCGCAGGTAATGTACCAGTAGTAATCTTGGTTCAACATCATGGCTATGATCCACGCCGTTGACCTTTACTTTAATTTGCATAATCTTATTTTAATTGAAAGTTGGATTGAATAATTGATAGTTGAATAATTGATAGTTGAATAATTGATAGTTGAATAATTGATAATTGATAATTGATAATTGATAATGTGTTCTGGTCAGAATAGTATAAGTTGCTAGTATCCTCTCTTAAATTCTGATCAATAATCGATAATATTTTGCCCTTTACAGTTCTGGCTTTTAAAATCATTTTTCAATTATCAATTATCAATTATCAATTAAAACAATAATTTCATGCCCGTTTCAGTACTGCCTGTTAAAATCATATTTCAAAGCATAATAAGGAATTGATAAAATAAGGAAACTTGCTTTGAAAAAATTATCAATTATCAAT
>JBDTWP010000388.1:0-6641 GCA_040006615.1 Ferruginibacter sp. | reverse complement strand
AGCCTACCTTGGTCTTCCACCCCTCAATTATTATAATTCAACTGTCTCAGTGAGCTGTTGTTTGGTGTTTTCGCCAACAACCGAAGCTGCCCTAATAAAATTCTTTAAGCCTTGGTTTCGCTCCACGAATCAATACCTGAACCGAAGAAATAGTAAATAAATTTAAAAAGTGTATAGGGTTATATCATTCGGGAAAAGCAATCCTTTTCAACCCTTACCAGCTCTTATTCATAAAGTTTTCTTGCAGACTTTAAATATAATATCATGGCAATTATGGGCGTTCCCGGCCGCTTTGAAAAAGAGTTGGCCACGACATCTTTTATATAAATGTCAGCTAATATGAGCTCACTATTTTCAAAAATACTTTTTGTAACTCAATTTAAGCAGGTTACCCTACCGTAGTTTTAGGCATTTGTAACCTTTTTTACACTATTTTTGCCGTCCATTTTAATTGAAGTAAACATGCAGATCATTCAGAACATTCGTGAAAAAGGTGCAGCCATTGTAATTGGTGTAATTGCACTTAGCTTAATTGGTTTTATATTGATGGATACAAAACCCGGGAGCAGGGGTGGAATTTTTGGTGGCAATGCATCTTCCAGTATTGGCAAAATCAACGGCGAGTCAATAGAATATAATGAGTTTAATGCAAAAGTAAAGCAGGCGGAGGACCAATATGGTGGCCGTGTTAGCGGAACCCAGGTTTATGAAGTTCGGCAGTCAGTATGGGATCAGTTAATTGCAGAAAAAGTGCTGATGAAAGAAATTGAAAAACTTGGACTGACTTTTTCTTCAAAAGAGATGAGTAGTATTATGTTTAGCAACGACGCTCCTTATACGTTGAAGCAGGCATTTAATGATAAGGAAACCGGCCAATATGATATTGCCAAGGTTCAGGAGTGGTGGAAGCAGGCAAAAAAATCAAAGGGGGAACAAAGAGAAGCAATTGAAAGCCAGATTGTAGAGCCCATGAAATTACAGGCGCTTTATAATAAGTATAACAGTTTGCTTGCGGCTAGCGCATATTATCCTTCATGGATGCAGCAAAAGGAAATAGCGGAAAGTAAAACGTATGCAATTATTTCATATGTAGCGGTACCCTATAATGTAATAAGTGACAGCATGGTTATAGTAAGCGATGAAGAAATAAACGATTATTTAAAAAAACATAAAACCATTTACAAGCAAGATGGTGGAAGATATATTTCATATGTTACTTTTAGCTCTAACCCAACATCGGCTGATACACTTAAATCATTAGACGCAGTTTCAGTTTTAAAACCCCCCTTTCTTGCTGATACCAATGCAAAAGCATTTGTTGCCAGAAATATGAGTGCAATAAAATTTTATGATGGTTTTACACTGAAATCCAAATTGTTAATGGCACAAAAGGATTCTATTGCAGCATTATCACCCGGCAATGTTTTCGGTCCATATCTCGACGGGGGAAATTTTGTGTTGGCAAAAATGGTAGGTTTGCGCCAGATGGCGGATAGTGTTAAAACACGTCATATTCTTGTAAGTACTAAGGATCCACAAACCGGGCAACCAATACTGGAAGATAGTATTGCAAAGAAGAGGATTGATAGCATTGCGGCCGCAATTAAAGGGGGAGCGGATTTCAATGCAATGGTTCTACAATACAGCGATGACAAAGGCAGTAAGGATAAAAAGGGGGAGTATGATTTTCCTTCCAGTCAATTTGGCTCCCTTGCAAAGGAATTTGCTGAAACAATTTTTTACGGCAATACCGGGGATAAAAAAGTAGTACATACAGAGTTTGGATGGCATTATATAGAAGTTTTGAATCAAAAGAATTTTGAACCGGCCTATAAAGTTGCCTACCTGGCAAAACAGATTTTGGCCACGGATGAAACAATAAATAATGCTAGTTCAAAAGCTGTCAAATTATCAGGCGAAGCCAGAGATGCCAAATCTTTTGAAAATTATGTCACAAAGAATGGCCTTCAAAAAGTAGATGTGCCGGACCTGATTAAGCAAAATGATTACAGGCTGGGTGGTTTACAGGATGCGCGGCAATTGATCAAATGGGCCCTTGAAGCAAAACAAGGTGAAGTAAGTGAGCCATTTAGTATTGAGGATCAATTTGTAGTAGCAGTTGTTAATAAAATCCAACCCGAAGGTTTACCAAATGTGAAAGCTGCAAGGCCGCAGGTGGAACTTACGATACGCAATTTAAAGAAGTCAGAACAGATCAGAAAAAAATTAACACCGTCACCAACCCTCGAAACAGCTGCCGCTGCTTATAATTTACCAATAGGAACAGCGGGTGCGGACTCTACACTTACCCTTAGTTCCCCAATCATCAATGGCGTGGGAAATGAGCCAAAAGTAATTGGCGCTTCTTTTAATAAAGATTACCAGGCAAAAGTCTCAGCACCAATAACCGGCACAAATGGTGTGTATCTAATCAAAGTAAACAACCTTGGTAAAAAGTCGGCTGATACCCCGGATATGCTTGCTCAACAGGCAAACCAGCGTACAAAAGGATTGTTACAACAAATGTCAGGCTGGTTTGAGTCTTTAAAGAAAACGGCTGTAATTAAAGACGAGCGCAGCAAACATTTTTAATAATATCATAAATGTATTATTCACCGCCGGACCACTAGGAACGGCTTTTTTTTTTAGGTTTATCAGCAGCCACAAAATTCCAGTTATCGAAAATCGATAAAAAAAACGTTGGTCATTTTATGCTTAATTTTGTAATTATGGATGAAGAAATAATTAATAAAGTAAGCGAAAGTTCGATCATAACATTAAACCTGGAGGAATATTTCCCCGGGGAGGAGATTGCACTGTTTGATATGAAAGATCATTTGTTTATGGGCCTCATATTAAAAGAAAAAGAATTTAGGGAGGCACTTAAAAACCTTGACCTGGCCATATATGCCGGTAAAGAGGTGGCCGTTACCTGCAGCGTGGACGCTGTGATCCCTGTTTGGGCCTACATGCTGGTAGCCAGTTATTTGCAGCCGGTGGCAAAAGAAGTAGTATTTGCCACCAGGGAAGAATTGAAAAAACAGTTATTGATAAAGAACATTACGCGATTGAATGTGAGCGATTTTGCCGGCAAAAGAGTAGTAATAAAAGGATGTGGCGAAGTACCTGTTGGCGAAGCTGCTTATTTGGAAGCAACCAAATTGTTAAGACCAGTGGCCAAAAGCATCATGTATGGTGAGCCTTGTAGTACCGTACCTATTTTCAAAAGGAAATAACCTGGGTTCAAATCGGGATATTTTTTACCTTCACCAACAACATCTTCAATACTTATTGTCAAAAACGAATGATTGATTCATTATTAAAAGGTTTTGCCATTAGTCTGTTGCTGGTTTTTTCGGTGGGACCGATAGTTTTTACCATAATTAAACAAAGTATTATTAATGGTCGTGCAGGCGGCTATAGTTTTATTGCAGGGGTATGGTTAAGTGATTTTTTGATAGTTATATTGAGTAATGCTTTTTCAACACTGGTTACTGAATTACTTCACTTTAAAAGGGCGATAGGATTTACCGGAAGTATATTTTTGATCGGAATGGGGGCTTTTTATCTTTTCTTTAAAAAAATAGAGATGCGCAGTGTTGACGATGCCGCCATCAGGGTTTCAGCGGGTACACATGCCAGGTTAATCGCATCCGGATTTCTCATCAATACATTGAATCCCGCAGTTTTTGCTTTTTGGCTGACGATGGCTACCACTCTTGCAATTTCCAATACCATAAAAGAAAGGATCATTATTTTTTCAACCTGTATCATCATTAATTTAGCTGCGGATGTATTAAAAGTGGTACTGGCTGGAAAACTCAGTAAAAAACTGACGCACAAGAACATAATACTGATCAACCGGATTTCAGGATCCCTGTTATTAATATTTGGCATTTTGCTAATGTTGGGAGTATGGTATACGGTGAAAAAATGATAACTAATCACCTGTTTGTTTTAACTTACTATTATTTATTTACAGCATGAATCGCATCCTTCTTTTTCTTCTTCTTCTTGGATCTCAAACATTTGCCCAATCTTCTGATGTTATTTTATTAAAAAAGAATAATAAAACCATCAAAAGATATTTTGCCGGAACAGATATTGATCTTACTACTATCACCGGAGCTTATATATCGGGCAACATCACAAAAATAAAAAACGATTCACTTTTCCTGCGGCAGTTTGTCATCCGGCAAACTCCTACCCAATTGGGGGTATTTGTTTTAGATACCGTTGCAACCTACTATTATAAATATCATTACAACCAGGTAAGCGCCATTGGCAAAACAAGACGGGGATTTAATCTATCCGGCAGTGCAGCCAGCCTGATGGGTGGAGGCGCATTACTAATGGTTGCCAGTGGAGTAGTATTTTTGTTTGATAGGGAAAAATTTAGTCCCGGATTATTAATTGCTTCCGCTTCCTTAGCGACGCTGGGGTATGTTATGGCCAAAACGGGTGGCAAAGGAATGAATATCGGGAAAAAATATTCGTTGGTTTACCTGGCTATTTCGGAGAATAAAAAAATGTAACTATATATTGCATAAAATTCAACCGGCATTACTATGCACAAAGCCTGGCGTATTTTCAAAAAGGTTTTTCTTTTTCTCTTCCTCTTCCAATTGATTTATATTTTTTTTTGTAAATGGGTTAATCCACCGGTTACCATTACACAGGTGGTAAGCCTGGCAGGAGGCTTTGGATTAAAAAGAGATTATGTAAGTTTTGGTCAAATGAGCCCCAATATTAAACTTGCCGTGATGGCAAGTGAAGACCAGTTATTCCCCGAACATGATGGGTTTGATCTGAAGGCCATAGAAAAGGCAATAAAGCATAATGAAAAGCATCCCAGCAGAAGAAGAGGCGCCAGTACTATCAGCCAGCAGGTAGCAAAGAATGTTTTTTTATGGCAGGGCGGAGGTTTTATTCGAAAAGGGCTGGAAGTGTATTTTACGTTCATGATTGAAACATTTTGGAGCAAAAAACGCATTTTGCAAACCTACCTGAATGTGGCGGAAATGGGAAAAGGCATTTTTGGAATTCAGGCGGCATCAAAAGCATATTTTAACAAAAACGCAAAAGATCTCACCAGGAGTGAAGCTGCGAAAATAGCTGCAAGCCTGCCTAACCCTAAAATGTATACTGTAAAACCAATCAGTAAAAAGGTATTGGATCGTTATGACGATATTATGCGGCAAATGAATAACCTGGAAGGAGACGAAGATATTCAAAAATTAATAAATTAAAACCTCATGCCTTTTTGAAATAGGGTTCAGTTAAATAATTTTAGATATTTGACTCACAAAATAAAAGATAAGCCCGGGACCCAGGCTTCTTCTTAATACCTGGAATAAAATTTCACTTTAAGTTGCAGATTTTTTTCGAAATTGCAGCATGAATTTCAGAAACTTCAAAATGATCGGCTACGTTATTTATGGACGTGGCTCATTTAATCAACTCGATGAAATATTACAGCCCCACCGAAAAGCTGATGCACCCATGATATTTTTGGTGGACCATTTTTTCGAAGGAAAAGAGTTAATTAAGAGAATTCCAACAAAAGGAAAAGATAAAATAATTTTTGCAGATACAACACTTGAACCCAAGACCAGCTATGTGGATAGTATCGCCACCCTGTTGAAGATGGACTATGGTACCGTGAGTGGGATAATTGGTATTGGTGGAGGATCTGCAATGGACCTCGCAAAAGCTGTTTCCTTAATGATGAATAATCCCGGAAGCAGCGCTGACTACCAGGGGTGGGACCTGGTAAAGAATCCCGGGGTGTACAAAGTGGGGATACCTACTTTAAGCGGTACCGGTGCAGAAGTAAGCAGAACAACCGTACTTACAGGCCCTACAAAAAAACTGGGTATGAATTCGGATTTTACCCCTTTTGATCAGATTGTACTGGATCCGGAACTTACGGGGAATGCGCCGGTCAACCAACGTTTTTATACCGGAATGGATTGTTACATTCATTGTATTGAAAGCCTTACCGGCACTTACCTGAATGAGTTTAGTAAAAGCTATGGCGAAAGGGCTTTGCAACTATGCCGGGATGTATATGTATTTAAGAATGGTTGGGATGAAGAAAGTGATGATAAATTAATGATGGCTTCCTATGCAGGTGGTATGAGTATCGCCTATTCACAGGTAGGGGTGGCTCACGCTGTTAGTTATGGCCTGAGTTATTTATTAGGTACCAAACATGGCATTGGTAATTGTATTGTATTTAATAACCTGGAAGAATTTTACCCGGAAGGAGTAAAAGAGTTTAAATTTATGGTTGAAAAAAACCGGGTTATCATTCCTGCGAATATTTGTGCTAACCTCACTGATGAACAATTTAATAAAATGATCGATGTATCTCTTGGTATGAAACCACTTTGGGAAAATGCCCTCGGAAAAGATTGGGAAAAGCAGATGAATCGTGACAGATTGAGAAAACTTTATGAGCGTTTATGAAAAAGGTATTTTTTTAAAAAAAGCTGAATCACCTTCAAAAATAAATCGGGGGTAAAATTATTATAAAAAACCTATATATAAAGCCAGCACCTGGCATGGGTGCATTCCAAATTCCTCCTGCTCCGTTGGCGCAACAAAAGCAGTATACACCTGTTTTCACAGATGACATC
>JBDTWP010000387.1:0-6646 GCA_040006615.1 Ferruginibacter sp. | reverse complement strand
TGAGAAAGAAATTTTTATTGGTGACTGCTGTAATTATCAGTAGTCAGTTGTACGCACAGGACAGTACAAAAAAAACACTGGATGAAGTGGTGGTTACCGCCAACAAGTTTCCTCAAAAACAAAGCTCAACCGGCAAGGTATTAACCGTTATTGACCGGGCTCAACTTGAAAGAAATACCGGCCGGACTTTGGGGCAGGTATTAAATGAGCAGGCTGGTTTGATCATCAACGGCTCGCAAAATCCACTGGGTACCAATCAAACAGTATACCTCCGTGGAGCCGGTGAGGCTAACACGCTTATTTTGATAGATGGCGTGCCTGCCAATGATGCTTCCGGCATTTCAGGTTCATTTGACCTTAATCAATTTTCTATTGACCAGGTAGAAAGGGTTGAAATCTTAAAAGGCGCACAATCGGTTTTATACGGCTCCGATGCAGTAGCAGGAGTAATCAACATTATTACCAAAAAACTAAACGGAAGTAAAAAGATTACCGTTAACACCGGTGCAACAGGAGGCACCTATAATACTTTCAAGGGCAATGCGGGGGTAAGCGGACAATTGAATACATTTTCTTACAATCTCAGGTATACCCGTTTACAATCTAATGGATTTTCCTTTGCACAGGATCCGGGCGGTAAGAATAATTTCGACAAGGATGGATATGGCCAGGATGTGCTGGGACTAAACCTGGCGGTGCAGACTGCAAAAAACTGGAAACTAAGTTTCTACAGCCAGCTTGGAAAATACAAGACGGATCTTGATGACGCTCCTTTTGCCGATGATAAAAATAGCCGGTCAGAAAATGAAAACGCGCAGGCAGGTATATCTTCTTTATACAATTTTGATAAAGGAAGTCTTGTTGTAAACCTTAACCTGAATAACACGAAACGAACACTTAAGGATGAAAGGAATATACCGGCCGATCCTAATGATTTCGATCCATTTAATGGTCTATACAAAGGAAGGTCGGTATTTGCAGAAGCCTTTACTAACCTAAATTTAAAGGGCCATGCGGGATTGCTGTTGGGTGCTGACTTTCGAAGTCAAAATGCTGACATTGAGACTACTTATGGTAAACTGGGTGATGATAGTTTGCATGCAACCCAGGTAAGCGGTTACGCTTCTTTCTTTTTGAAATCCCTTGCAGGCTTTAATGCAGAACTGGGTGGAAGGGTTTCCGGTCATTCTCAGTTTGGCTCAACATTTACCTACTCATTTAACCCCTCTTTCCTAATTAACAAGAAAGTAAAATTATTTGCCAATATTGCATCCGGCTTCAGGGCTCCCACCTTATACAATTTAGCTTCGGAGTATGGCAACAAAAATTTGAAACCGGAAAAGTCGGCTTCCATTGAAGCAGGTATTCAATATATCAATTTAAAGAATACCGTCGACCTGCGTTTCACCTATTATGACCGTACCATTAAAGATTTGATCATTTTCAGACCATTGTTTTTACCACCTTATGGTCAATATGACAATGCCGATAAACAAAAAGGCAATGGTTATGAAGTGGAAGCCACCATCCACCCGGTGCGCAACTGGAATATCACTGCTAATTTCGCTTTTGTTGATGGCAGTGTTGAAACAAAATCAGGCGTAACAGGAAAGGATACCAGCATCTATAACCTGTTTCGCCGTCCGAAGAACGCATTGAATGCCACGGTTGGTTTTCAGCCATCTAAAAAGTTCTATATAAGTACAGGCATTCGATGGGTAGATAAAAGAGATGATCTCTATTTTAATCCAAATACCTATGCCAGTGAGCGCAAAGAATTAAGTGCATACTACAACCTGGATCTGTATACATCTTATCAGCCGTTAGCGGCGGTTAAGTTTTTTGCCGACCTGCGAAATGTCACTAATCAGCAGTATTTTGATCAGTATGGTTATAATAACCGCAGGTTCAATTTCATGGCTGGATTAATCGTTTCGTTTTAAAGATTGAGGTTAAACAATCTGTTTTCACAGATGACATCTTTTAAAAAGATGTCATCTGTGAAAACAACACCCCACAATATTAGGGTATAATCATCTAATGGGTATTGTAGGAACAGGCCGCGGCCTGTTCTCGTGAATAATTGAAAACGCAATTACGATTGGTATTACACAGGAACAGGCCTCGGCCTGTTTCTACGGGCCAAAAAACGTGAAACGTGAAACGTGAAATTTAAATATTTGAAAATAGGAAAATGAACAGATGAAAAAAGGTTATACTGCTTTTGTTGCGTCGTCCGGCACAGGACGAATTTGGAATGCACCCCCATTTAAATCTGTCATAATTTTTTTAAATGAAATGTCTAGCTTTGATTCTTTAAAGGGTAGTTAAAGAGTAAAAGATAACAAGGTCTGTAAAGAAAAAATAATTCTCCGACCTGCCATATTTGTTGTGAATTGCTGGACATTTGAAAAGTATTATTAATATTTTTATTTATCACCATGCGGTATGTTCCTTTATTGATCTCTTTTTTCCTGGCCGGTTCTTATTCTTTAAAAGTATCCGGCCAGTATATTTTTAAAGGAAACGTAGTAAATGGTGAAGACGGGAAAGCTTTACAGGGGGTAACAGTGTCGGTTGATAAGGACGCGGTGGCTGTCACGGATATAAATGGTGTTTTTGAGATAAATAGTTCAAAAGAAAACAATACTATTTATTTTTCACATATAGGTTATGATGTAGTATCTGCAAAGTATGAAGCACAGCAAAACCTGGTCATCGTATTATATCCTTCCAGTGTTTTCTTGTCAGAAATGGTTGTAAAGGCGTTTGAAAGAAATACGGGGTTGAAAAATATTCCTGTCACGGTAAGCGTACTGGGAAGAACCGACCTGGAACGGTATGGTAATACATCCGTTTTACCTGCAGTAAATACAGTGCCGGGAGTAAAAATGGATGAGCGAAGCCCGGGTAGTTATCGCTTATCCATCAGGGGTAATTTACTACGTTCGCCCTTTGGTGTACGTAATGTAAAAGTATACTGGAATGGGATCCCTTTTACTGATGCTAACGGCAACACCTACCTTAACCAGTTAGGCTTTGGTAATGTAGGTAAAATTGAGATCATTAAAGGCCCGGGAGGCAGCATGTATGGTGCTGGCACGGGTGGTGTGGTTTTATTAAACAGCCGCAATGCAGGGTATAAGGAAAACAGTATTTCGATCAATTCCATGGCAGGTAGTTATGGTATGGCAGAAACCAATATAACTTATCGCAATGAAACCGCTAATGCTAATTATTCTTTGCAATATTCACATCAGCAAGCTGATGGATGGCGCAATCAAACTAATACAAGGAAAGATATTGCAAATTATACCGGCAGGTTTAGTATCAATAAAAAACAATCCATCAGCACTAATATTTTTTACAGTGACCTGTATTATCAAACACCGGGAGGATTAACATTGGCTCAACTAAATGCTGACCCACGCCAGTCAAGGCCTGCAGGGGGACCATTCAGGAGTGCAACTCAACAAAAAGCAGCGCTGTTTATAAAAACTTTCTACGCAGGCTTCGCACATGACTACCAGTTCAACTCACAATGGAGCAATAGCACAAATGTCTATACCTCCAATACCCGTTTCCGGAATCCAAGTATCCTCAATTACCAGCGTAAGACAGAGCAGGGCATCGGTGGCAGAACAGTTACTCAATACAGTAACAATAATGTGCGAATACATTTTGGCGGTGAATACCAGTATGGATTTACATCTACCCGTACTTTTGGAAACCAGTCAGGCGTACCTGATACCCTGCAGTTTGATGATGAGATAGCCGCTAACCAATACAATATTTTTTTACAAACAGATATTAACCTGGGAGAGAATTTTGTTATCAATGCCGGACTCAGCTATAATAATTACGGCTATGGTTTTACCCGGCTCAACAGCAGGCCCGTAAAGGAGATCGATAAAACCTTTGATCCGGTTATCGTTCCCCGTATTTCATTGCTTCAAAAGATCGGTTCAAATTACAGCGTATATGCCACGGTTAGCCGGGGATATTCTCCACCCACGATTGATGAGATCGTGCCGTCTACCGGGGTTTTTAACAGCACTTTAAAAGCCGAGAAGGCGGTCAATTACGAAATGGGCTTCAGGGGTGAATTGATAAAGAATAAATTATATGCGGATGCGGCTGCTTATCTTTTCCATTTAAACAATACGATCGTTACCCGAAGGGATGCGGCAGGTGCGGATTATTTTGTAAATACCGGCAAAACGGATCAACGGGGATTTGAGTTATCGGTGAATTATTACCCGGTACGAAACATCATTCATTTTTTGCAGGAATTGAAGTTGTGGAGCAATTATACCTATATCAATGCAAAGTTTAAAACCTACCAACAGGGCACCAATGATTTTTCGGGCAAAAAATTAACTGGCACTCCTCCCAACGTATTTGTTGCCGGTACGGATGCAATTACTAAAATTGGCCTGTATGCGAATATTACTTACAGTTATACCGATATGATCCCTTTGAATGACGCCAATAGTTTTTTTGCAACGCAATACAATTTATTTTTTGCAAGGCTGGGCTATAAAAAGGACCTTTGTAAAAGGGTAACTGGAGAAATTTATTTTTCTTATGATAAATCTTTTAATACACCCTATGGGTTAGGGAATGACCTGAATGCTGCAGCAAACCGTTTCTTCAATCCATCTGCGCCTCAAAATTTCCTGGGTGGCATCAAAGTCCGGTTCAATATATTTTAAAAAAATAATTACCCTTCATAATGCCGGCGGCCAGGAGCGTGTTCCACGAGATAGCGGAGATAATCTTTTTTAAAGGCCGTATTATTAGTAACGCAGGGAGAAGTCATCAGCCGTAAACCGGGCTATATCACCCACACTCCCCTGGGTTATTCATTCAAGGTTTTTTACTTGCGTTATGGTTGTGTTATTAAAATTGTCCCTTGAAATAACAGCCCCCGGCATAAGGTGTTATCCGGTTTCCGCAGCAAAAAGAAACGCACAAACCTTCCGGCAGATAATCGTTTCCCGTATTTGAAAATGTATATTTGCAAAAATTATCAATAAGTGGGTTTTAGCCATATAGCTATTAAGGAAATATTGACGGTCTCTTTTACCCTTTTTGCGGTAATTGATATGGTTGGCAGTATTCCCGTATTGGCTTCACTGAGAATGAAGATGGGGGGTGAGATACGTTCTACACAAGCTACCCTGGCTTCGGGGGCTTTGATGATCCTGTTCTTATTCCTGGGTAAGCAATTTTTAGGACTGCTTGGACTGGATGTACAATCTTTTGCTGTAGCCGGTAGTATTGTGATATTTATTATCGGCCTGGAAATGGTATTGGGCCACGAATTTTTTAAACCAGAGAAGAACCCTAAAAGTGGCAATATAGTTCCCATAGCTTTTCCTTTAATAGCAGGTTCGGGTACATTGACCACCATTATGAGTTTAAAGGCGAATTATAATGATGTCAATATTTTTTTGGGCATCCTGATCAATTGCGTGGTGATCTATACCGTATTGAAATCTTTGAAATGGATTGAAAATTTTATGGGTCCAAACGGTATGGCGGTAATAAGAAAATTTTTCGGCGTAATATTGCTGGCCATAGCAGTAAAGATATTTGGGAGTAATATCGGGCATTTTGGGAAATAATGAATCTTTATAGCAATTATCAACGGTTAAATATAATGGCCGCGTAGTACAATGGATAGTATAAGGGCCTCCGAAGCCCCAGATCCAGGTTCGATTCCTGGCGTGGTCACATAAATATTTCCCAGGCGAGTCCTCTACCATTAGGGTCTTATAACTTAAAGACTATTTGCGGCAGGACTCGCCGCAATATGGGAGGATGAATTATTGCCGGCGATTTTCCATGCGAATACATTGAATCCAATAGCTATCGGATTGCAATGACATTATTTTTAGACTCCCAAAGGACGCTTTTGGTGTACAGTTTTCTGTTCGTGGCACGGCGAGTCCTGCCACAACGAGTATTCTATTTTGAATGGTTTTCTGGCAGAGGACTCGCCTGGGAAGGAAAGCCGGTTTTATCTCCTGTTTTTTTAACCTGTTGCTCAAAACTGGCTACCCTTCTCCGGCTAATACCGAAAATATTAAAGAATCCATTCCAAAATGATTTGGCCTCAGCATCTTCACTGGTTTCATTTTCCCACTCTTTGCTGAAGCCAGTTGCCCTTGATTTTATTTCATTCCAGCTTAACGGCATGATTACAAATTGGATTTACGGCTAAAGGTAAGAATTTGCTACTCCATGCAAAATTTTAAAAGATTAGATTGATGGATTAAATATGTGTTAAATGATTATATTTAATTTCATCCAATCAATTAAAAGTTGAAATATAACTAAAGAAAAGGGGAGGGCAACATGAATATAAAAAAGAAAATATGGATTACAGCTATTATTATTATTAATGGGATTTTAGCGGCACTCCTCAAAAAGTTTTGGATAAGATCTTTCAACCTTTCTTTGCTACTCATTTTGTAAGAAAAATAGAAGAAGGTCGAAAACCTGTTTTAAAAACGAAATTAAGCTATAGGCCATGACTAACCAGGAAGAACAACTACTCATTGCAAAAAACGCAGCACTTGAAAAAGATCTGGCAGAAAAAAACCGCCAGTTAGAAATTGAAACTGCATTGGAACGGGTA
>JBDTWP010000386.1:0-6659 GCA_040006615.1 Ferruginibacter sp. | reverse complement strand
GCCGAGGCATGTTCCCACAATACCAATGGTAACTGCGTCGGAATTACTGATCAGAACAGGCCGCGGCCTGTTCCTACAACGTTTAATCAAATAAATGCGGCTCAATTTATGTAATACTTGCAATTATTTCATCTTTACACCTAATGACGATGATATCACAACCAACAAATTGTTTATTTTAATTAAAACCGGATGACTATGTTTTTAAGGAAATTATCGCTTTTGTTAATTGTAATAATAACTCTTTCAACCTCCATGATGGCTCAGTCAAAAAACGACTATTCCGCTAACTGGAAAAATGTGGAAGCATTTGAAAAAAAAGGGCTTACCAGGTCCGCATTGCAGGAAGTAATGGTCATCTACAAACTGGCCATTAAAGATAACAACGACGCACAGCAAATAAAAAGCTGTATGTACCAGATCAGGTACAGGAATATGGTAGAAGAAGACAGTCGTGAGAATAATATTTTTTTTGTGGATACTTTAATTGCCAATGCAAAAATTCCGGCTAGAAGTATTCTGCAAAGTATGCAGGCCGAAATGTTTTGGCAGTACCTGCAGAATAACCGGTACAAATTTTACACCCGTACCAGGCTTGCGGAAGAAAAGAGCAAAGATATCAGCACCTGGAGCCTGGATAAATTGCACGCCACCGTCTCAAAGTTATACAAAGCATCTCTTGCCAACGATCACCTGCTAAAAGAGACAAAGCTGGATGGCTATGATCCTGTCATTGTTAAAGGACAAAATACCCGCCAACTTCGCCCCACCCTCTTTGATTTTTTAGCCCACCGGGCCCTGGAATATTTCATGAATGATGAACGGGACCTCACCAAACCCGCTTACAGTTTCACCATAAATGATCCCAGGGCATTTGCACCTCTAACCGAATTTGTTAATGCCTCTTTTTCAACAAATGATACGGCATCCCCGCATCATCAGGCAATTCTGTTAATGCAGGAGATCCTGAAATTTCATATGACGGATGCGAACAGGGATGCCTTACTGGATGCCGACCTGATACGATTGAATTTCATTTATCAATACGCGGTAAATGAAAATAAAACAACATTATACGAAACCGCTTTAAAAAATATTGAAGATAAATATGATGGTAATGCGGCAATTGCCCAGGCAATGTATTTGAGGGCCGGGATATATTTTAATAAGGGCCGGGATTTTCAGCCATTTACCAAAACGGATAACCAATATGAAATAAAAAGAGCCAAAGAAATATGCGATGAAGTAATTAAGAAATTTCCTAAAACTGAAGGGGCAATTAATTGTAGCAATTTATTATACCAGGTGATGCAACCTTCCCTTAACCTGGAGACCGAAAAAGTAAATGTGCCCAACCAGCCTTTCAGAACGCTGGTAAAATACAAAAACGCAAAGACAGTATATTTTCGGATTATTAAAACATCCAGAGAAGATTTAAAAAAACTGGACCGCAGCAATTATGATAAATTATGGAGAGAATTGGTTGCGTTGAAATCAACCAGGAGCTGGAATGTGCTGATGCCCGATCTGCAGGATTACCAGCCTCACGCCGCTGAAATAAAAGCAGACGGATTACCCAACGGAATGTATATTATCCTGGCCAGCCTGGATGAAAACTTTTCTCTTCAAAAAAATATCCTCGCCAGGCAACTGATCTACCTGAGTAATATCAGTTATATACACAACAACAACAATGACTACCATGTTTTGCATCGTGAAACAGGGCAGGCTTTGCCCAATTCACAGGTACAGGTATGGGAAACCAAATACAATTACAACACCAGCCGGAATGAGGAAGTAAAAGCGGAAAATTACACTACCGATAAAAACGGGTATTTTAAACTGAAAGAGACAAAGGAATACAGAAGTTTTACCTTGCAGGTGACCGGTAAAAATGACGAACTTTTCATGGATGAAAATAATTATAGCAACTACTATAACGGTATCGTCCAGGATCCAAAACCAATTAGCTTTTTGTTCACCGACCGTTCCATCTATCGCCCGGGCCAGACGATTTATTTTAAAGGCATTGTATTGGAAAAAGGAACTAACCCCGCGGCAGCTTCCATCCTGCCTGGTTTCAAAACCACCCTGGTCTTAAAGGACGTAAACGGTCAAAAGATCAGCGAATTACCAATGGTGACAAATGAATATGGTTCTTATCATGGTTCATTCAAATTACCCGAAGGTGTACTGAACGGGCAGTTTTCATTATTTGATGAAAGCACCAATGCCACACAATTTTTTAATGTGGAAGAATACAAACGGCCAAAGTTTTTTGTGGAAGTAGTAAAACCGCCGGGTACCTATCGTTTATCCGATAGCGTTAGCGTAACCGGCTCTGCAAAAGCTTATGCGGGCAATAACATTGATGGAGCTGCCGTAAAATACAGGGTGGTCCGTAAAGTACGTTACCAGCCCTGGTGGTATGGTGTGTATGGTGGCTATGGACGCAAAATAATGCCGCCGGGCAGATCTTCTGATGAAGTGGAAATTACCAACGGGGCAACGATCACCGATGCCAACGGCGAATTTCACATAAGTTTTAAAGCATTACCGGACGAATCCATCCCTAAGAAAGACCAGCCAACATTTTATTATGAAGTGAATGCGGATGTTACCGATTTAAACGGGGAAACCAGGAGTGGCGAAACTTCTATTGCTGTCGCATACCAGGCGATCCTGTTGAATATTGAAGTGGCTGATAAAATAAATGCAGACAGCCTGAAAAATATAAAGATCCGCTCTACCAATATCAATGATATTTTTGAAAAGGCAAGCGTGAATGTTACGATCCATAAACTGGGATCACCTGGCAAAATATTCCGCGAACGGTATTGGGAAATGCCGGACCAGTTTGTAATGAGTAAGGATGAATACTATGGATATTTTCCTTACGATGTGTATAAGGATGAGGACCGGAAAAGCAAATGGCCGCTGGGGGAGAAGGTTCTTGAAAAGACCGACTCCACTGTTGTTAATGGGCAATGGGCAATGGGCAATGAGCAATTGGTAGCGGGGTGGTATAAAATTGTTGCAACTACTAAGGATAAATTTGGCGAGGAAGTGAAAGCGGAAAAATTCATTCTGATCCAAAGTGTATCTAAGGGTAAGGCTGATGCGGGCGCTGAGGAACCTGTGACTATAATAATGCAACAGGAAGATAAGGAACCGGGGAAGAAAATTAAGTATTTGATCAAAACGGGTTTTGATAATATATGGCTGATCCATACCCTTAGCAAGATGGATAAAACAAACACGACTACCTACCAAACGATTAAACCCAATCAGCCTTATCAAAAAGAAATCGACATAACTGAAGCCGACCGGGGCGGTATGGCGATGAGCTATGCATTTGTACAACACAACCGGGTGTATAAGGGCGAAGAAAATTTTTCTATCCCCTGGGACAATAAAGACCTGGCGATCAGTTATCAAAGCTTCAGGGATAAAATATTACCGGGGAGTGAAGAAAAATGGACGGCGAAAATAACCGGTAACAAGGGAGAAAAGATAGCTGCTGAAATGTTGGTAAGCATGTATGATGCAAGCCTCGACCAGTTTAAATCACAAAGCTGGTCTGCATTGAATATCTGGCCGGGGCTTGTAAACAGGATAAGCTGGAGTGAGAATGGATTTAGCGCCGTTAACTCAGAAGAGTATAGCAGGTTAACGAATAACTATTTGAGAACAGATCCCAGGTCCTATGACAGGTTGTTGCCTGTTTTTTCATATTATGGAAATGGGGACATCATTGTATCGGGATATGCAATAAGAAAAAAAGGAATGGATAGAGTAGCCGGGCAAGCCAATATGAGTGCCGCACCCAGGATCAAGGACAGCGATGGGGTAATGGATGTTGAACTATCGCTTAATAGTGTTGCAGCACCAGGATCTCTTGAAAATGATAAGTCCGACTCGGTAGGAACAGAAAACCAAAAACCGGAAACCGGAAACGAACATATCCAGGTACGCAAAAACTTTAATGAAACAGCGTTCTTCTTTCCTGATCTTACAACAGATGAGGACGGAAATGTATCCTTTAGTTTTACCATACCGGAAGCATTGACCCAGTGGAAACTGATGACACTGGCACATACCAAAGAATTGTCAAGTGGTTATTCAGAAAAGAAAGTCATCACACAAAAACCATTGATGGTACAACCGAATGCGCCGCGGTTTATGAGAGAAGGCGACCGAATGGAATTCAGTGCTAAAATTGTAAACCTCAGTGATAGTGAACTAACCGGCGCTGCCCAATTAGAATTATTAGATGCAGCCACCAACAAGCCGGTAGATAGCAGGTTTAAGAATGTTTTTCCCAGTCAACCCTTTAAAGTGGCAGCCGGCCAAAGCGCAGCGGTAAAATTTCCAATTGAAATCCCGCTCAACTTTAACTCCGCTATGACTTACCGGGTTATAGCAAGGACTTCGAATAACGCCGCTTTAGGAGTTGCCGGCGATTTTACTGATGGGGAGGAATCGGCTTTACCCATTTTAACCAACCGTATGCTGGTCACTGAATCAATGCCTTTGAATTTGAGGAATACCAATAAGAAGGATTTCAAATTTGAGAAATTACTCAATAGCGGCGGCAGCAGTTCAATAAGAAATCACGCATTAACGCTGGAATTCACAACCAACCCCGTATGGTATGCAGTGCAGGCGTTGCCTTATTTAATGGAATATCCATATGATTGTGCGGAGCAAACATTCAACAGGTATTATGCAAATACCCTGGCTACTTATGTTAGTAACAGCATGCCAATGATTAAAGCAGTTTTTGAAAAATGGGCAGGGGGCGATACGGCTGCATTGTTGAGTAATCTCCGGAAAAATGAAGAATTAAAATCAGCTTTACTACAGGAAACACCCTGGGTGATGGATGCACAAAATGAAAGCCAGCAAAAGAAAAATATCGCCTTATTGTTTGACCTGGTAAGGATGGGCAGCGAATCAGCGAAGGCGGTCAATAAGCTAAAAGAAATGCAGAGTCCCAATGGAGGATTTGTATGGTTCAGGGGAGGCCCTGATGACAGGTATATGACTCAATACATCTTAACCGGTATTGGCCATTTGAGAAAATTAAATGCCATTTCAGAAAAGGATTATAAGGAAATAAAAATGTTGGTGGATAGGGCGATCCCTTACCTGGATATAAAAATTAAAGAGGATTATGATAACCTTTTAAAATACAAATCGGCACTAAAAAATAATAATATCAGCTATACCGCTATCCAATGGCTGTATATGCGGAGTTTTTTCAATGATTATGTTATTTCTGCCCCGTCACAAACAGCGTATAATTATTACCGCGGCCAGGCAAAAAAATACTGGCTTGAAAATGGTAAGTATCTGCAGGCGATGATCGCCCTGGCATTGTATCGCACGAACGATGTAGCTACTCCAAAGGCCATCATTCGGTCATTGAAGGAAAATTCCATCCTGAAAGAAGAGATGGGCATGTATTGGAAGGAATGGTCCATCGGTGGCTATTATTGGTACCAGGCACCCATTGAAAGCCAGGCAATGGTGATTGAAGCATTTACCGATATTGATAAAAATACCAATACGATCAACGATCTGAAGACATGGCTGCTAAAACAAAAGCAAACCCAAAACTGGAAAACAACCAAAGCAACGGCGGAAGCCTGTTATGCTTTATTATTGGGCCCACCCGGTTCCGCCGACCGGCCGGGGAACTTGAAATCAACCATACTAAGTGAAGAACAGGAAGTGGAAATAAGTTTGGGTAATACCCTAATTAAAAGCACGGATGAAAAAACTGAAGCGGGAACGGGCTATTTCAAAAAAAGAATTGAAGGAGAAAAGGTGAAAGCTGAAATGGGTAATATATCAGTAACTCTCCATTCATCAGACTCCGGGAACACTCCGCCTCAGCGGAGCGGTGGAGCTGCCGGGACTTCCTGGGGCGCTCTTTACTGGCAATACTTTGAAGACCTTGATAAAATAACTCCTGCCGCAACGCCACTGAAGCTGAGTAAAAAATTATTTGTGGAAAAAAATACGGATAAGGGGCCGGTATTGCAGGCAATTCCTGACGGGGCCACCTTAAAAGTTGGCGACAAAGTAAAAGTCCGCATCGAATTAAGGGTAGACCGCGATATGGAATATGTGCACATGAAAGATATGCGTGCGGCCTGCATGGAACCGGTGAATGTGATCAGCGAATATAAATACCAGGGTGGATTGGGCTATTACGAAAGCACGAAAGATGCCAGTACGAATTTCTTTTTTGGCTGGCTGGCAAGAGGGACCTATACATTCGAATACCCAATGTTTGTAACGCACACCGGTAATTTCAGCAACGGAATTACGACGATACAATGTATGTATGCCCCTGAATTTACGAGTCATAGTGAAGGGATCAGGGTGAGTGTGGAGGCCCCCTGACTTCCACCAGCATGAGGAAGCAGCGGGACGTAAGAACGGAGAAGAAATAGTAATAATAAGCTGGCAAGGAAGGCTATGCCGCAATTTCCACGCCTCATTCCTGCGCCTGGGGTGAGGGACTCGCCTGAGAAATCAAGCGACTCGTCTGGGAAATAAGATTGATTCTATTTAATATTAATGTCACCCCGCTGGGGTCGTCATCCCAATTAATTATTCTCTGCTATATTAATGTCACCCCGCTGGGG
>JBDTWP010000385.1:0-6693 GCA_040006615.1 Ferruginibacter sp. | reverse complement strand
ATAATATTGCCAAGTCATACAGTGGTGTATCGGTTTTTGCGGGTGTAGGTGAGCGTACAAGAGAAGGAAATGATCTGATGAGGGAAATGATTGAAGCAGGGATTATGAACTACGGCGATAAGTTCAGGCATAGTATGGAAGAAGGTGGATGGGACCTGAGCGCCGTGGATATGGAAAAACTTAAAGAATCAAAAGCAACCTTCGTGTTCGGGCAGATGAACGAACCACCGGGGGCAAGGGCCCGCGTAGCATTAAGCGGACTAACGATTGCGGAATATTTCCGGGATGGGGATGGCAGCGGACAGGGTAAAGACATTTTGTTTTTTGTTGATAACATCTTCCGTTTCACACAGGCCGGCTCAGAAGTATCGGCTTTATTGGGACGTATGCCAAGTGCCGTAGGCTATCAACCTACCCTGGCAACCGAAATGGGCTTGATGCAGGAAAGAATTACTTCTACCAAAAATGGTTCTATTACCTCCGTACAGGCGGTATATGTACCTGCAGATGACCTGACCGACCCGGCTCCTGCTACAACCTTTGCGCATTTGGATGCTACCACGGTATTGAGTCGTAAAATCGCTGATCTCGGGATCTATCCTGCTGTGGATCCTTTGGATTCTACCTCAAGGATTTTAACCCCCTTGATCGTTGGTACCGAACATTATAATACTGCCAATCGGGTAAAATTAATTTTACAACGTTATAAGGAATTGCAGGACATTATTGCCATTCTTGGGTTAGATGAGTTAAGCGATGATGATAAACAAACGGTTTCAAGAGCACGTAAGGTACAGCGGTTCCTGAGCCAGCCTTTCTTTGTGGCTGAACAGTTTACCGGGTTAAAAGGTGTGCTGGTGCCAATTGAAGATACGATACGTGGATTTAATTCTATTATGGATGGAGAAGTGGACGAGTATCCCGAAGCAGCCTTTAACCTGGTAGGTAATTTGGAAGATGCAATTGAAAAGGGTAAAAAGCTGATGGCAGCGGCCCAGGCTTAGCCCCTAAAAGGGAAATAAGGATGACAGATTGTAAAAGAATTTCAAATAGTTCTTATGGGTATTTCGGAAAATGTTAGTGTGCGCCATGTGTTTTTAAGAGCTTATTAAATAATTATTAACCAACAAACAAAGTTCTCCCCGCGGCGGAGACAGGTGCATGACGTTAGAAATATTAACTCCGGAAAGAAAAATATTCAGTGGCGAAGTGTATGGCGTACAGTTGCCCGGCATCACCGGCTCTTTTGAAGTGCTGGATAAGCATGCGCCGATGGTGAGTGCATTGAAAGCAGGTAAGCTAAAAGTGCTGACCGATAAAACCGCTACAGTTTCTTATGCAATACAAAGTGGATTTGTAGAAATACTAAATAACAAGACTATTGTCCTGATCGAAGGAGGAGGAGAAGAAATTTAATAAAGTAATCTCATTTAAAAACTGGAAGCCCATGCACCTTGTATGGGCTTTTTCTGTGTTGGCAATACGTCAGCCACCTCACATACGAACCCGGGCCGGGTACCTGGTTGGAATTGAGTTGCCACAAGCTTAAGCCTGTGGATGATGAAAAATGGAAAACAATACGACATTAACTGAATTGAATTTAAGCAGTTTCCTGTTTGGTTGGCTAAATCCAATAATGATAAAGTTAATTGTCATCCGGCTTTAGCCGGGGCTATTTAAGAAACCACTTTCCAGCCATGGCCGTACACTGCTTTTCCAGCACTCCGGGAGCAGAAAGGATTTGAAGAGCACAAGAATTTCCTTTAATTATCTTAAGACAACAAACTTGTTACCTTTGCACCCACTAAATTATGAAGACAAAGACATTGTATAAGGATAAGGTGAACATTATCACGCTTGGTTGCAGCAAGAATATGGTGGATAGTGAAGTATTAAGCGGCCAGTTAATTGCTAACGATATTGATGTGGTACACGAAAGTGGTAAACGGGATCACAATATTGTGATAGTAAATACCTGCGGCTTTATTGAGAAGGCTAAGGAAGAAAGTATTAATACGATTTTACAACAAGTGGAATTAAAGCGCCGGGGAAAGATTGATAAAGTATATGTTACGGGTTGCCTCAGCGAAAGATATAAAAAAAACCTCGAAGCTGAAATACCGGAGGTCGATGCTTATTTCGGAACAATGGAACTCCCGCTGATTCTCAGGCAATTTGAAGCGGATTATAAAGCCGACCTGGTTGGGGAGCGTTTGTTAAGCACACCCCGCCATTATGCCTACATGAAAATAAGTGAAGGTTGCAACAGAACCTGCTCGTTCTGTGCCATTCCATTAATGCGCGGCCGGCATATAAGCCGTCCTGTTGAATCCCTGGTGGATGAAGCCAAACACCTGGTAGACAGGGGTGTGAAAGAAATAATGCTGATTGCCCAGGAACTTACCTATTACGGGCTGGATATTTATAAAAAAAGAGAACTACCCAGATTGTTACATGCTCTGGCGGATGTAAAGGGCCTGGAATGGATAAGACTGCATTATGCTTACCCCTCCAGATTCCCGGTTGAGATCATTGACGCTATAAAAGCAAGAGACAATATTTGTAACTACCTCGATATGCCATTACAACATGCCGCCAATAATATGTTAAGCCTGATGAAGCGCCAGATAACAAGGGAAGAAATGGAAGACCTGGTTGGTGAAATCCGCAACCGTATTCCGGATATTTGTTTACGTACAACATTGATAGCCGGTTTCCCTGGCGAAACAAGGGATGATGTGGAAGAACTGAAGATTTTTATACAAAAAATGCGTTTTGACAGAGTTGGTATTTTTACCTACAGTCATGAAGAAGGAACCAGTGCTTATGAACTGCCGGATGATGTACCGCCTGAAGAAAAAGAAGAAAGAGCTCAGGAAATAATGGTAGTGCAACAGGAGATCAGCCTGGAGAAGAATCAGGAAAAAGTTGGGAAGACCTTTAAGGTAATGATTGATAAAAAGGAGGCGGGCCGTTATTTGGGCCGCACGGAATTTGATAGCGTTGAAGTAGACAACGAAGTGATCATTCAAAGTAAAAAGGGGTTGATCATTGGGGAATTTGTAAATGTACAGATCACAAAGGCATTTGATTATGATCTGGAAGGAGAAGCAGTGTAAAAATAACTTGACCGTTCGGACAGCATGTATGAAAAAACACGGTTTTTTTATATTGTTTCTCATTACGGTTAGTGTGGCATTAATTCTTTCAGGCCGGGTAATACTGTAGAAAAATAACTGTTTTTGATTGGAATTATCATAGAAAATTTTTTAGCGTAATTTAAACTAACTTTATATTTCACCAATCAAAATTGAAGTTTTTTGTTTGTTCCAATGCATGAAACGGATATAAATCCGGCTTCAAATAATACTTTCCCGGGAAAGGGCAGGTTTTTGCTGGATGGGCCGCCTCGTCTTGCCGGTGTATGGAAAGAAACAGATCCTTTTTTAGAAGGAATGTCCAGGTAGCTGCCTGTATTTTTTCCCACTCCTAAGATGTCTTCATTTTAAAGATTTTACAATAACATAGTGATGTATAATTTTGCAGGGACACACAGTTCTACGGGCAGCATATCACCTGAATGTGCGATAGCGTTGGTTTCATTTAGCTTCTCTGTAAGAATCTTAGTTCCTGCTTCTTTATGCGAAATAATTTAACCAAATTATCCATTTTTAATTTTAAGGATTAATGTAAGTTTGCCAATCTGAGGCCACTGTAAATTTTATTCAATGAACTGTACGGCATCTTTTTTAACATACGGGCAAACCGGGTATTTCTCAAAAATAGTGTTGGATTATATACAACAGGACCCGTCAATACAACCCTTTTACAGGCACCCGCTTTCTGTCGCGGGAATAAAAGCTTCGATAGCTGACCGCAAAAAATTTGCAACTGATAGGAATTTATTGGTAACGGTATTAAAAATGCAATATGCTTCCGTTGAAACAGGGGAACTGGTTGGAAGGAATATTGAATTATTGCGGGACGAAAATTCTTTTACTATTTGTACAGCTCACCAGCCAAATATATTTACCGGCCCCTTGTATTTTATTTATAAAATTCTACATGTAGTGAAGCTTGCTGAGCAGTTGAAAGCTTATTTACCGGAAAATAATTTCGTGCCGGTTTATTATATGGGCAGTGAAGATGCAGACCTGGACGAACTGGGCCATATCTACGTCAATGGTGAAAAGTACGAATGGAAGACCGGCCAAACCGGCGCTGTGGGAAGGATGAGGGTGGATAAAGCATTGGTAGCACTGTTGGATTCAGTAAGTGGTCAATTGCTGGTATATCCTTTCGGCGCTGAAATTATTACAATGATAAAGGAATGTTACAAAGAGGGTGTTACGATTGAGCAGGCAACATTTCAATTGGTAAATGGGCTATTCGCTGATTATGGGGTGGTAATCGTATTACCAGATAATGCAGATCTTAAAGCCGCTTTTATCCCGGTAATAGAAAAGGAACTGATCAGGGAATTTTCGCATATAGAGGTACAGCACACGGTTGCCAAATTACCTGCCGGCTATAAAGTGCAGGCAAGTGGCAGGGAATTGAATATGTTTTATTTGAAGGATGATAAGCGGCTAAGAATTGAATTGAGAGATGACAGCTGGTCAGTTGTGAGTACAGAATTAAAGTTTACAAAGGAAGAGATAATTACTGAGTTGAAACAACATCCTGAACGATTCAGTCCCAATGTAATTCTCCGGCCGGTTTTCCAGGAATGGATACTACCCAATATTGCCTTTATTGGAGGTGGTGGCGAAATTGCATACTGGCTTCAATTGAAAAAAGTATTTGAAGCGGTGGAGGCGCCTTACCCCTTATTGGTCGTACGAAACTCGTTCATGTTCGTCAGCAAAAAAATACAGACCGGTATTGATAAATTTAAATTTAGTCATTTAGATTTGTTTCAAACTGAAAGGGACCTTATCAATCAATTAGTAAAGAGAGACAGCTTCCACCAGCTTAGTCTTGAAAAGGAGCAACTGCAAATAGCTGCTGTTTATGAACATCTTAAAATAATCACCGGTAAAATAGATATCACCTTGCAGGGGCACACCTCGGCCCTGCAAACAGAAGCCTTAAAAAAAATCGCATCCCTTGAAAAAAAGATGCTTCGGGCTGAAAAGAAAAAATTTGAAGCCCAGCAAAGACAGATACACGAAATAAAAATGCAATTATTTCCAAACAATGATCTCCAGGAAAGAGTAGACAATATGATGATTTATTACGCAAAATGGGGAAAAGAATTTATAAGGATGTTGTACGACCACTCAAAAGGATTGGAACAGGAGTTTGGTATCTTGGTTGAAAAGGAAATCGCTCCCGGCCCCGACAACTAAACGGATATCTTCAACCACCCAATTTTTACACCAGCCTCTTTTATCATGGACAAAAAAAGCACCCTTTAAGGGCGAAATACAATAGAATAGGGTGAAGCCCTATGGATTTCAGATTCCGGAATATAATATCTTAGGTCGCCGCCCTATGATCTATTCTATTGACAATCGCTGGTCTGCCCTGGCCAGGCATTCCGGAAGGACCAATTGGAATACCAACCCATTAACCGAAAACCGAAAGCCAAAAACCGGCAACCGGAAGTTTGCCCTACTTATCAAACGCATTTGTAAATCCGAGCCGCTTTACATTCTTAACACTTTCCATCACGATATCATCCTGGTATTCCTTATATGCTTCCAGTTTGCCTGCAATGGAAGGGTCGTACAATGCTAAGATCTGTGCTGCCAGTATGCCCGCATTTTTCGCACCATTCAGCGCAACCGTTGCTACCGGTACTCCATAGGGCATCTGCAAAATGGAAAGCAGCGAATCCCATCCATCAATTGAATTGGATGATTTTACAGGCACGCCAATAACGGGCAATATCGTATTTGCAGCTACCATGCCAGGCAAATGTGCAGCACCTCCCGCACCTGCAATGATCACTTTTAATCCTCTCTCCTTTGCCTTTCTGGCATATTCCCGCAGACGCTCAGGAGTCCGATGTGCGGATACAATGGTTAATTCAGGTTCTACTTCAAACTGGCGTAGCATTTCGGCCGCACCTTTCATAATTTCCAGGTCGCTTTCGCTGCCCATTATAATTCCGACTAGAGGGTTCATGCTTTTTTAATTTTACGCAAAGAAAGGGAAAAATTGTAAACCGGGTCGGCTATACTTTTTAAATTTATTTTTATAATACCGATTGTACTGGCTTAAAAAGTCTTCTAATAGAATTGTGCGCAGAAATAGTACTCATATTGTTTACCTATTGGCCGTATGGCGCATCACATAAAACTTACTATATTTGGCGTTCCTTTATAAATAATGTAGATTAAAATGCTCCAATCTATTAAAAAACTTACTTATATTTTCTATTTAATTTCGGTGGTTTTCCTGTTTGCCCGTTGTGAAAGCGACTCAAAAGCAGCCGATAAAACACCTAAAGCGAATCCATCCGTTATAGTGGATATTATCATAGCGGAAAAGCAACCCATCAGCAATATAATTGAAGCTAACGGAACCGTAATTGCCAATGAGTATGTGGAGTTTCGACCCGAAATAAGCGGCAGGCTTACTTATTTAAACCTTCCGGAAGGTAAATTGATAGCAAAGGGAACCGTTGTTGCGCGGGTAAATGATGCAGACCTGCTCGCGCAGATTTCAAAAAGTAAAGTGCAACTG
>JBDTWP010000384.1:0-6734 GCA_040006615.1 Ferruginibacter sp. | reverse complement strand
TCCTGATTGGAAAGAAGACCTGGACCGGTTAAAAAAAGTTCGTGAGGCCGTTGGCAGGGAGATTGGTATTATGATGGACGCTAACCAGGGAATGGATACAGCCACGGCTTGCCAGTTAGCGAACGCGGTTGAGGATCTTAATATATTCTGGTTTGAGGAACCAATCGAGCATCAAAATTTTGATGGGTATAAAGCAATTAAAAGTAAAAGCCGGATTTCACTGGCGATGGGTGAGCGGGAATTCGATTCAATGCCGTTGAAATTATTGTTAAGTAAAGATGCGATTGATATTTGGCAGCCCGATCTATTGCGGCTCGGGAGTGTGGAAGCGTGGAGAGAAAGTGCTGTACTGGCAGCAGCTTATCATATCCCTGTGTTGCCCCACTATTATAAGGACTACGATGTTCCGCTGCTTTGTACCATTCCTAATGGAATTGGTGCTGAATCATTCGACTGGATAGACCCTTTAATCGATAACCCGATGATGATAAAAGATGGATTTGCTTATCCTCATGAACAACCAGGCTGGGGATTTAATTTCCTCGACAAACATTTACGTGAAATCAAATTGTAAGTGTGGCCGAAAACATTGTTTCATTGCGCGGCAAATTGGCTTTGATAACGGGTGGGGGAACTGGAATCGGATCAGGCATTGCGAAAGGCTTCTATAGGTGCAGGTGCACAGGTATTTATTAAGGAAGACGGAAAGATGTGCTTTGGGAGATAATCTATAGGCCTGGCCCGAACGCTGCCCGTATTCAGAATGACATTACTGATATTGAGCAAATTCCTTTATAGATTTTGCACGTGGAAGAACAAAAAAACAAAAAATTATAAACAGGATTGCCAAGAAAGGATTTGGTAAACCAGAAGATATTGGCTATGCTGCAGTTTATTTATGCCCGGAAGCTTCCCGGCATGTTACTGGCGTTATCTTACCTGTGGATGGGGGTGCTCCGGTAAACATTTAAAATTCTCAATAAAAACAAGCGGATGAAAAAGATTGCAAAGATTGATATTAATTCGTTATCTAAACAACAGGTACTTATATCTATTTGCATCATCGGTTTGCTGTTTTTTGTCTTTGGATTTGTAACCTGGCTGAATGCAATACTGATTCCTTTTTTTAAGATCGCCTGTGAATTAACCAACTTTCAATCGTATTTGGTGGCGTTCGCATTTTATATTTCCTATTTTATTATGTCTGTTCCGGCTTCCTATTTATTAAAATCCATGGGCTTTAAAAGAGGAATGATGATAGGATTCTGGACAATGGCAGCAGGCGCTTTTATTTTTATTCCGGCTGCATTAACAAGAACCTATGAAGTATTTCTTTTGGGTTTGTTTTCCCTTGGGGTAGGTCTGGCTATATTGCAGACCGCTGCGAATCCTTACATAACCGTTTTGGGTCCAAAAGAACGTGCCGCTCAACGGATAGGGATTATGGGTATTTGTAATAAGACGGGCGGTATCCTGGCGCCATTACTTTTGGCAGCCTTGATTTTCCGGGTTGTTGATGCTGATTTATTTGCAAAAATACCCTTGATGGTAGCAGAAGAAAAAGAGCTGGCTCTAAATGAATTGATTCAAAGAGTTATTGTACCCTATATGTGTATGGGAATTGTGTTGGTTGGTCTTGGGCTGCTTGTCCGGTTTTCTCCTTTACCTGAAATTAACACAGAAAAAGAAAACGAGGAAACCGCCCTGGCCAATTCCGGTAAAAAGAATATTTTTCAATTCCCGCACCTCATACTTGGAGCCATCGCCATCTTTCTGCACGTAGGTACACATGTCACTGCTATAGATACTGTAATCGGTTATGCCGTTTCTATGAAAATCCCACTGCTTGAAGCAAAAGTATTTCCTTCCTATACTTTATTTGCAACAGTATGTGGATACCTGGCAGGTATTATTGTCATACCTAAATTTATTTCCCAAACAAATGTTTTCAGGTTTTGTACGCTCCTTGGGCTCACATTTTCTTTGCTGATCATTTTTGCCCGTGGAAGAGTTACTTTCCTGAGTCACGAGGCCGATCTGTCGATTTGGTTCGTAGTTTTATTGGGTTTTGCTAATTCTATGATATGGGCAGGAATATGGCCGCTGGCTTTAGATGGCCTTGGCAAGTTTACAAAAGTGGGATCTTCCATTCTCATTATGGGTTTGTGCGGCAACGCCATCCTTCCACTTTTGTACGGATATTTTGCCGATTTGTATAACACCAGGACAGCATATTGGGTATTATTGCCTTGTTTTATTTACCTGATATTTTATTCTTTTTACGGGTACCGTATTAAAAGCTGGTCAGTCCCCAAACAGAAATCTGTCATGATATCCTAAACATTTATATTTTATGAACACAAATTTTTTGTTAGGTTTTATTTGCAGACTGTCTGCATTGTCTTCAATTTTGTTTTGCCAGGATTATTCAGTTTATTCACAAACAAATAAAATTGCGGTCGACTGGAATAATACAGTAAGAGTTTCAAAAACTACTCCCACATTACAGGTAGTAGTTAATCCAATGTTGCGAACCAGGTCACCAATCCATAAAAGTAGTTTCAGGGCATTAAAAGAAATAGGAGCCGACTACGTTCGGTTTGTTCCCTGGTTTCCTTATCCAAAATTGGGAGTAGCAGAACTGGAGCCGCCTACCCTGGATAAAACATCCTGGGACTTTAGCCTTATTGATCCTCTTGTAATTGATTTTATGGAAGCCACTAAAGGCCATTCCGTCGTCATGAATTTCAGTACCATTCCGGTGTGGATGTTCAAGACGGGAAAACCAGTCAAGTATCCTGATGATCCTAATGCGTTATGTTGGGAATATAACCAGGGCAGGGAATTTCGTGATACAACATTGAAAGAATTGACGGATTATTATGCAAGATTATTTAGCTGGTACACAATGGGTGGATTTACAGACGAATTGGGCAAGTTGCATCAATCGGGACATCATTTCAGTATACCATATTGGGAGGTTTTTAATGAGCCGGAATATGAACATGAAATGTCACCCCAGTTGTATACGAAATGTTATGATGCCATCGTCACCGCACTTAAAAAAATATCGCCAACAACTAAATTTATCGGTATCACACTGGCATTAACAACGGACGCCGAATTTTATGAATACTTCCTTAATCCAAATAATCACCAAAATGATATTCCTCTGGAAGGTATTTCGTATCATTTTTATGCCTTTGGTGCTGGTCGCGAGCAAACCATAGACCAACAACAGTATTCATTTTTTGACCAGGCAAATGGATTTATAGATAAGGTTAGATATATTGAACATATGAGAAAAAGATTGGCGCCAGAGACCTTTACCACCGTTAATGAAATCGGATCAATTTTGACAAACGATGATCATAAGGATCCGATTTCTCCATCCTATTGGAATTTATCGGGAGCCATGTTCGCTTACATATATCTCGAACTCACCAAGCTCGGTGTTGATGTAGCTGGTGAGTCCCAGTTAGTAGGTTATCCAACGCAATATCCCGATGTAAGCATGATAAATTGGTTGAATGGAAATCCTAATGCAAGATATTGGGTTTTGAAATTGTTGATAGACCAATTCAAGGCCGGGGACGTACTTGTTAAAACCACCGGTATGGATCGGCCGAATTCTGATGCAGCAGCTCAGGCATTCGTTACTAAGAAGGGTAAGAAGCTGCTTCTTATCAATAAGCGTAACAAAAATATCACGCTTGAATTACCGCAGGAGGCAAGTGGGTCAAAGATTCATTCTGTAAATGTCTTAACCGGAGAAAAGCAGGCATCGCAATCTTATTTGCAGGGAAATAAAATAACACTCAAACCTTTTTCTGTAGACGTTTTGGAAATCAAAAATTAGATTACCTGCTGTTGGGAATAGATTTTCAATACCCGGCGTAGTCTTACTCATTAAAAGAAAATGACTATCTCCAGCACAATTTCAAGGGGCGAATGGAAAAAATGTAAATGGGCCAGGAGGCAATCCCGTGGTATCTTCTCCATAGCCTTGATGCCGAGCAACCCGGGTTCAGCCCCGGCAAGTTTGCGGGGCGGCTCGCCTTCTTTTTAGCAGCAGGCGCTATTACCTTTAATAAGTACCTGCTTATATCGGTATTGTTAAGTTTCCTGCTGTATTACGGGAAAGCCCTCTTTGTACCTATGATGTACGGGTTGTTTAGCGCCATTGTGTTATATCCAATTTGCTGCTGGCTGCAGCAACATCATTGTTCAAAAACATTTGCAATTACCCTCAGTCTTTTATTGGTAGCTATTTTATTTGTGGCTTGGTATGGCTGGTGGCTTTGCAATTAAATGAATTTATAGGGGATTTACCTGAATTAAAAACGAAATGCGTTTCTTCATCATACCATTCACACTTATTTTCATTTCATTCGGTGAGTGACCATTGGTGGGGATCCACCACGAAATTCATTGCCGGCAATTCGAAGTTGGTATCACGCTGGTATATGATTGTTTAATAGTAGCCCTTGTTTTACTTCCCGGCACATTCCTGTTAGGCCCTCAATGTCCCAAATTGCCTGAATGGGAGGACCGGGCAGAGGAGAAAGCGCCCAGGTTGGGCAGGAAATTTCAAGTCAATAAGTCAGGGAGATCGGAGTTCATTTAGGGCATATTTGACCATTTTGCCCGGTTTTGGCCTGTTTTGGCCTGTTTGGAACGTATTTTTTCAGGTAGTTTGTTTTACTCTGGGTTTGTTCAGCGTTTGTTCTGCTTTTACTCTGGTATTGGAAATTGGCCGGAAATGCCATAACGGCAGTTATTTATAATAGCTCTTATTTGGCAGAAGCCTTACCCGGCTTTGAGTTGTGACCTATGCCAGATAATAGCCAGGTATAGCGCAGTATATGACTGATGTCATGTCACACCTGAATTAACGGGTAAAGTCCTGGTAATTTTATTCTGGCATTTTCACATGTAAATTGCCATTTTACTTTAGATTCCTTATTATTCCGATTTGTTTGCCAGGCTTGTACTTCTTTTTTCATTGTTACCGGGTTGTCAATTCTACGATCTAAACATTGACCCATTACCAACATTATTTTGGGAGCATCTTTAAACCAATAATCTGCAATTTTGTTTATAAACTCTGCCCAATCTGCTTTCGTTTTTTGTTCAGTTACTTCATTGTATCGCTTTCCCGTTAATGGCTCAGATACCAAAAATGTATTTGCAACTCCGCATCTTTCGTATTCAAAATCTTCCTTTGCAGCTTAACCTGGTTTCATTTTAATTGCGGTCCTGCAAATTGACCTTCATTGCAATTCAGTAGTATCAATGCATGAATTATTTTTTTAGGCGAATGGATACCTCCCTTTGTAATAGACATCAGACAGCATCTGGTATCCACTTGGTGTAGTGGTGGTTTCTTTTTTAATAGTGCAATACCTGGAAGCTAATATTTTTTTTCCAAGAGTGGTAGCTACCCAGCTAAATGTAAGTACATGGATAACACTGGTGGCTATTATTGCCGGAGGCATTTTATGGGGCGTAAATGGCATGATATTATTTATCCCGGTAGTCGGGATACTAAAAATGATAACAGATTATATTCCTGAATGGGAAGCAGTGAATATTTTGTTGAAACGAAATAAAAGCAAATCCGGGATTTGAAATAAATATTTATGTCTTTTTGTCGAAATAATAAAGTTGACGCAAGTCTCCGGAAAAATTCGCCCATACCTTAATTCTAACGAAAGGGAGGTTTTCAGCAATGGAATATATTCTGCTCACTGATCTATTTAAAAGTAACAATATTGAACACCCGGCAACTATGAACGCAATCATTCTTTTGGCTGATAGCCTACCAACGGATATCAATTACCCTACTGATCGCTATCATTGCCTGCGGTCATAGATGATTATAATTTTAACTACTCAATCATTGTTAAGACACATATTCATCACATTGTACGCAAATCCGGTAAGCAATTTCTCTTTGAAGTAAAATTGAACCGGGTGGAACTAACCCGAAAGAAACCGTAGAACTGGTAATTTACTAAGGTTAATATAATAACGGGCCTTGCCAATATACTACAATCACTTCAACATGAAATTTAAATCAATTAATTAAAAACTAAATAAAATGAAAAAGATTTTACTCTGTATCATTTGCATTTTAGCATTTGTGTTGCCTGTACCATCACAAACTTTATTTGGTACCACATTTAATGGAGGAAAAGATGGGGGCGGTACTATTAATAAATTTATACCCTCATCAAATAATTTGATTGTTGTCAAATCTCTTGAAGGTTTAGCAGCACATCCTTACTATACAAATCTTATCCAGGCTTCTGATGGAAAGCTTTATGGAATGACGAGTGACGGTGGAATCAACGATGGGGGTGTCTTTTTTTCATTGGATGCGTCAACTTTTGCTTATACTACCCTGAAGAATTTTGATAATATTAGTGGTTCCAATCCTTTGGGTAGCCTTATGCTGGCAAAGGATGGAAAACTATATGGCATGACCAGTGAGGGGGGAAGCAATGGTGGAGGTGTTATTTTTTCCTTCGATCCTTCTTCTGCCACTTATACAAAGTTGAAAGATTTTGATTATACGGATGGGTTTTCGCCTTCTGGCAAACTTATGCAGGCGAATGACGGGAAGCTATATGGGATGACACCTGCAGGGGGAATTAACAATGTGGGTGTTATTTTTTCCTTTGACCTCTTATCATCCACTTATACAAAGTTGAAAGATTTTGATAATGAAA
>JBDTWP010000383.1:0-6760 GCA_040006615.1 Ferruginibacter sp. | reverse complement strand
GACCGCTCTTTGCTTACCGAGGCAAACTTGAACTCGAAAATGTACGCTTGGCCTATTTCGCTGCACAGTTCCCACGCTCGACGTATATCGCACGAATGATTCACACAATTACCTATTTCGTGTTCGCAGAACCAAGATTTGCCGTTTCGGTGACATTGCTTAAAATTATCTTTTTTTCAAAAATTTCCTGATTTAATTTCAAAACTGCCAAAAAAATTTGCACCTTATAATATTTGGTCACTTTTAATTCCGCTATCCTGAAAAATTATTCATAGATGAAGGAGCGGGGTATGGACTATCACGAAATGGCTCGCTTTTGGCAGGTGATCCTGTTTACCGTTGCAGGGCGGACCTGTCATGGCGAGCCGGGCTACGGGAGGAGCAATGGGCAATAGGCAATGTGCATTGGCAATAAGGAAAGGGCGTGGATTTAGAAAGCGATACAAAATAGGGTAATGATTGGTTAGTATTGGGTAAAAATCGCCTTTTTCAAAACGCTAATTTTAACAATCCATTTCCCGGAGGATATAAAACAAGAGCATTTACAGGTGGTCAGGTCAGGGTGCTTGTTGGTCGGAAACTATATTGAGTAGCATTAGTTATGATTCTTTAATAACGCGATTCGAATGCTGAAAATAGTATAATGAACGCTTCAGCCTTTCTATTTTCAATATTGTGCCAAAGCTGCTAATACTGGTGAAAGAGCTGACGAAATATTCCTCGATCTTTTGGTTCCCGGTCACTTTTGTTTTCATATGAATGATTAAAGGCGATACCCAAAAAAATACGCGCTGTATTCTGTTCCGGAAATATAACTACCATAAAAAACTTTATGATTAAGAATTCTACGCGCAGGGATTTTTTAAAAATAACTTCACTCGCAGGCCTTTCTTTGGCAACTGCTTCTTTTGACATTAAAAAATACCGGCCCCTCTTATCTTTCACCACACTGGGTTGCCCCGACTGGAACTTTGAAACCATCCTGAATTTTGCCGATGAACATGGTTATGATGGTATTGAGCTGCGCGGAATACTACGCCAGCTGGATCTTACAAAATGCCCGGAATTCAACAGTAAGGAAAATATCCTGGCTACACGCAAAATTATTGAAAGAAAAAAGGTAAAGATCATTGACCTTGGTTCTTCTGCAGTTTTGCATCATGCCGATCCTGTCGCCCGTAAAAAGAACTTAGATGAAGCAAAAAGTTTCATTCAGCTGGCAGCGCAGTTAAGCTGTCCTAATATCAGGTTGTTTCCAAAAGATTTTCCAAAGGAGCAGGAAAGAAATGAAACCATTGATCTTATTGTTAAAGGGTTGCGCGAGCTAGGTGATTTTGCCGCCAATTCCGGCGTAACCGTACTTCTGATAACTTATGGCAGTGTGGTGGATAGTACCGATACAATTGAAAAGATCATGCAGGCAGTTGGGCATTCCAATGTAGGCATTGGATGGGATGTGGCGAATATGTGGTTTGCAACAAAGGAGCGACCGGCACAGGTGTATGAAAGACTGAAAAAATATATCCGCATCATTCACGTCAAAGACCTGAAGCTGGTGAATGGTAATACGGAAGGCGCATTGATGGGAAAAGGTGATACGCCTATTTTTGAAACGATTGATGCAATGGCAAAGGATGGATTTAAGGGCTATTACAGTTTTGAGTGGGAGAAATACTGGCATCCTGAAATATTGGAACCTGAAGTGGTGCTGGCCGATTACGCAAAAGTGATGAAGCAACATTTTAAGATGTAAGAAATATCATTTCGATAGTTGCGGCTTCTCATTAAAAACGGATTAATAAGCTATCATTTTATTATTTACCAGGCTAACCAACTATAAAATATGGCTTTCTCGATTATTGGCATGTGCCTGATAATGAACTGGCGACTAACCCGCCGGCAGCAGGAAGCGCCCCGGTGAAAAACCCGAATTAATTGCTTAAATTGCGGTGCTTCGGATTTAATTTGCTTGCTAAAAACATAACCCATCTTTAGGCCGCCCTTTATGAACAAAGATTTTAGAGAGAAAGTTTTCTAAAATATTATAATGATAACTATGAATAATGACAAAAACGATTCGAGGAGAAATTTTATAAAACAATCTTCGCTTGGACTGGGTGCAGGTTTGGTGGGTATATCCAATCCCTTCTCCATGGGCCGTCACAAAAATGAACACAATGAAAAATTGCATCGGGAAATATGTGTGGCAAGTGTTGATTTAAAAGGGCTTTGGCCTGAAAAAACAAGGGAATTGAGGATAAAACGGATGCTTGAAAGAATGGAGGAAGTAGTCGGGATGAAGCCCGATCTGATTTGCCTGCCGGAATTGTTTGATACATCCTGGGTTGAGGAAGAAAGGCCGCTTAGCGAGTTAGCGGAGGATGAGAAGGTTCCGGGTCCGGTGACTGGCAGGATTGCCGCTTTTGCAAGGAAAAATAACTGTTATGTTGTATGCCCGCTTTTCACAAAAAAAGACGGAAATTTTTACAATAGCAGCCTGCTTCTTGACCGCAAGGGCAGCATCGCCGGCGTGTATCACAAGACTCATCCTACAGACACCGAAATTTACCCCGGCCAGGCTTTCAAAGGAGGAGGTACGGTGCCCGGAGTAATTGACCAGCCCGTGATTGAGACTGACTTCGGTAAACTGGGCATGCAGATATGTTATGATGCAAACTGGGCTGACGGATGGGATAATCTTAAGAAAAAAGGAGCAGACATCGTGCTGTTCCCGTCACAGTTTCCAGGCGGAAGAATACTGAATTATTATGCCTTAAAACACAGTTATTACATCGTATCAAGTACAGGGGGAGATGCCCGTGTAATTGACATATCGGGAAATGATCTTGATATTACCAGCGATTTTGTGCGATACGCATGGGCCACAATCAACCTTGATAAGGTGAATGTAACTACCTGGCCAACCAATGGCAATCTGCCAGGTCTGTTTAAAAAGTATGGAGACAGGTTGCGCATTAAGGTATGGGGTAATACGGATGTTATTACCATTGAAAGCCGCGATGAGCGCTTGAATGTTTTGAATGTACTGAAAGAATTTGAAATTCCCGTTTATGCAGACCTGTTGAAATATGAAACAGAAGTACAGGATAAATACAGGCAGGGGATTTCTAAAATGTGAAAATGTAAACGGCCTTTAAGGGAACAAACCGAATATATGAGCAAACAAAATTCGATGACCGGGAAAGAAAAGAATGAGAACCGTCTTCCCCGCGAAGTATGGGTTGCAGCTATTAGCCTTAAAGGTTTATGGCCGATAGAAACCATTGAGCAAAGGATGAAAGATGTATTGGAAAGAATGGAAAGTGTGTATGCTTTTGAACCTGACATTATTTGCCTCCCGGAAGAAGTCAACCAGTCGTGGGTAAACGAAACAAAAACATTGCAGGATGTGGCAGAAGATGAAACCACTCACGGACCGATTACAAGTATGCTGGCAGATGTTGCCAGGAAGCAGCATTGTTATATTACCTGCCCCATTGTGACTAAGAAGGATGGACATTTTTATGACAGTACCATATTGTTGAACCGCGAGGGAAAGACCGACGGTGTGTTTCACAAAGTTCATCCAACCTCAACAGAAATAATCCCCAACACGTATTTCAAAGGCGGTGGGGTCACTCCGGGACCAATCAAGTCACAGGTGTACAAGACAGATTTTGGAACCGTAGGTTTCCAGATATGCTTTGATGCAGAGTGGTCAGACGGCTGGCATTCTTTGAAAGAGGATGGTGCTGAAATTGTGTGTTTTTCCTCCCAGGGGCCTTTTGCCAATACATTACGCAACCACGCATGGTTTAATCATTATTACATTGTATCCGCCACGGGGGAGAATGCCCAGATAATTGATATTACGGGGGACGTAATTGCATTTGATGGGGAATTTGCGAGATGGGTCTGCGCCCCGGTGAATCTTGAAAAAGAGCTTCTGCATATATGGCCGCACGTCAAAAAATTTGATGCCATCCAGAAGCGATATGGAAGGAAGGTCCAATTTAAAATTTATCATCCGGAAAATTGGGCCACGCTTGAAAGCAGGCATCCGGATATTAAAGTAAAAGATATACTGAAGGAGTATGAAATCCCAACCTATGATGAGCAGATAAAGAAATCGACCGGTATACAGAACAAGTACCGGGTTTAGCTTTACCGATTTTAAAATTTGAAAGTGGAGCGACACCTGCCCCGATGGACTAAGCAGGACTGCTCCATTATTAAATCTTTTAAATTGAATTAAGGAAGTTTCCAGGTATAGATTTTAGAACAGTACAAAATAAGGTAGTATTTTAACAATATTGGGTAATGAAATACTTTTATTCAAAAGTAAATTTGATGAATTTTGAAATGCACCATTTAGAATGCCATAGAATAAGGTATCACTCAATTAAATAATTTATGGATTGTAAAGAATTTGTATGGACCCCATAAAGAAAAATAATATCTTTTAATACAGACAGTAGATTTATGTTCCTTTCTTACAAGATGTTTTAACTTAAGCAGGTTTTTGTTATGGGGAAGTGGCAGCTTCCCCTGTTTTTTAAGATCCTTTTGAAATTTAAAAGTAAAGAATATTGAAATATGGAGATACCCGGGAAATGCAATCAATATCCTGCGAAAAAAAATGTTTATTCCTTTTTTATTTATCAGATTATGAAATCATAAAATAACAGGTTATGGACGATATAGAATTACTGTATAAAAAATTATTAGAACCTTCGGCTGATCTGGTTGCCGACATTGTAAAGATTGATGGAGATATCCTGATATTGGGTGTGGGTGGTAAAATGGGGCCGGCTTTGGCAAGGCTGGCCAAACAGGCAATTGACAAGGCAGGCGTAATTAAAAAAGTGATTGGCGTTGCCCGTTTTTCTGAACCAGGTTTACAAGAGGAGTTGAACCGAGAAGGCATTGAAACGATCTGTGCTGACTTGCTGGAAGATGGGCAGCTACAATCATTGCCCGAAGTTAAAAATGTGCTCTACCTTGCAGGTACCAAATTCGGTACCACCGGCAAAGAATCATTTACATGGGCGATGAACAGTTATTTACCGGGAAGGGTGGCTGAAAAATTCAGGAATTCCCGGATCGTTGTATTTTCATCAGGTAATTTATATCATTTAACACCAGTTACCTATGGAGGTGCTACTGAGGAAAGATCACCGGAACCGGTAGGAGAGTATGCACAATCCTGCCTGGGGCGTGAAAGGCTCTTTCAATACTTCGCTGCAAAATATAATACACCTGTGTTAATTTACCGGCTCAATTATGCCAACGATGTAAGCTATGGAGTGTTGCTGGAAATAGCAAAATCGGTAAAAGAAAATAAGCCGGTTGACCTAAGCATGGGAAATGTAAATGTTATCTGGCAGGGTGATGCAAATGAAATAGCACTGAGGGCATTTTTGTATTGTGAAACGCCTTCAAAAATTCTAAACGTCACAGGACCCGAAACAGTTTCTATCAGGTGGCTTGGCGGGCAATTTGGAAAGATGTTTGGAAAGAATCCGGTCTTTATTAATGAAGAACTACCAACAGCACTTTTAAACAATGCAGCAGAATCATTCCGACTTTTTGGCTATCCGAAAGTACCGTTGAAAACGATGATGGAAGTAATAGCGGGATGGATCAACAAGGGAGGAAAGACATTGAATAAACCTACTCATTTCCAGGAAAGGCAGGGACAATTTTAATAGCTATGAAATCAAAACAATTAGACCAGGAAATAAGCAATTTGTTGCACCGGGGCACAGTAATACCTGCACATCCATTAGCGCTGGATAAAAATTTACAAATTGATGTGGAAAGGCAAAAGCAACTCACACGGTACTACATGGCGAGCGGGGCAGGCGGTGTGGCAGTTGGTGTGCATACTACCCAGTTTGAGATCAGGAATGATGAATTTGGTCTTTTAGAACCTGTACTAAAAATGGCTTCAGAAGAAATTGAGAAAGCAAAATTAGAACGCCCGTTCATAAAAGTGGCAGGCATTTGCGGGCCTACTGATATCGCGCTGAAGGAAGCGGAACTGGCAGTGAAATATGGTTACCATCTTGGCCTTCTCAGTATGGGTGGTTTGGCGGAATATTCTGAAGAGGAACTTATAAAACGTTCTGTTGCAATTGCAGAAATAATTCCGGTGTTTGGATTTTACCTGCAACCAGCAGTGGGCGGTCGTATACTGAGTTATGATTTCTGGCATTCATTTGCTGAAATTTCCAATGTTCATGCAATAAAAGTGGCCGCTTTTAACCGTTACCAAACGCTCGATGTAGTGAGGGCAGTCTGCAATTCTTCGCGGCATGAGGAAATTGCTTTGTACACAGGTAATGATGATAATATCGTTGCTGATTTACTGACACTTTACCAATTCATGGTGAATGGTGAGAAAGTTGAAAAAAGATTTGTTGGAGGACTGCTTGGACATTGGGCGGTATGGACCAAGAAAGCGGTAGAGCTTTTTAAAGAAATCAGGCAATGTATTGCCAATGATTGCGCGGGCATGGAAAAGCTTTTAACCAAAGGCATTGAAGTTACAGATATGAATGCTGTAGTATTTGACGCGCAGCATTCTTTTAAGGGATGCATTGCCGGCATACATGAAATACTGCGGCGGCAGGGGTTACTCGAAGGCCTTTATTGCTTAAGCCCGGAAGAAAAATTGTCTGTCGGGCAAATGGAAGAGATTGACCGTGTATATAAAAGTCATCCCGAATTTACCGATGATGAATTTGTAAAAAATTTC
>JBDTWP010000382.1:0-6826 GCA_040006615.1 Ferruginibacter sp. | reverse complement strand
AAACCCCAAACCCCAAACCCCAAACCCCAAACCCCTTAACAGGGCTGCAATATTACGTTAATCGCTCATTCTGTCCAAAATACGATCCAAGTATTTTTTCTTTAACAAATATTCTTTAAGTTCTTACAGCTTTTCCGTTGTAATAGATTCATCATTGTAATTTTCTATAATGTCTTTTACTTCCTTATATCATTTGAAGTTTATTGTTCATAGCAGGTTGTTCTTGGGTGTTTGAAATTAGTTATTCAGAATCTTTCGGAGATTGTAACTATTTACCAGCCGTATAAGTTGGGATTACTAAAAAAGGAAACTATAAATTGCAGCAAATTTAATGACGGATGTTAAAAATTGGATTAATCAGGGAAGGCAAGATACCTCCTGATAGCCGTGTGGCACTTACACCTGCGCAATGTAAATGGTTACACAAAAATTTTCCCGATGTCCGGGTGAGGGTTCAGCATAGTGTTATCCGTTGCTATAGTGATATAGAGTATGTGATGGCCGGAGTGGAGGTAATGGAAGATATGAGTGATTGTGATGTGCTGATGGGTATAAAAGAAGTGCCGGCAGAAATGCTGATTGCGGGAAAGACCTATATGTTTTTTTCTCACACAAAAAAATTACAGACCTACAATCAAAAGTTATTTCAGGCAATTATTCAAAAGAGGATCACTTTAATTGATTATGAATGCATGGAGCATACAGATGGCACCCGTATCATCGGCTTTGGTTTTTTCGCTGGTGTTGTAGGTGCTCACAATGGCATGCTCGCCTATGGCAATCGAACCGGACTGTTCAAATTGCAGCGGGTTGCCTCTGTAAATAGTTTTCAAAAACTGATGCATACTTATTTTGGATTAAAAGTACCCAATATTAAAATTGCCGTTACGGGAAGTGGACGTGTGGCGCATGGCGTGCTTGAAATCATGAACCTGCTGGGAATACATGAAGTGGAAGCGGATGAATATAAAGACCGGGAATTTACCTATCCGGTATATGTTCATTTAAAAGGGATTGATTTGTATGCGCATAAAGAAACGGGTAAATATAACAGGGAAGATTTTCATGCCCACCCTGAAAATTATATTTGCAAATTCAGGGAATTTATCCCTAAGACTGATATGCTTATCAATGGCGTGTACTGGGACCAGCATGTACCCCGCTTATTTGAACCGGAAGATATGCGACAGGCAGGTTTCCGCATTACAACCATCGCGGATATTACTGATGATAAAGCAGGTTCCATACCCTGCAACCTGGGAGATGCTATGAATGACGACCCTGTGTATGGCGTAGATAAAAATACTTTTCAACGAACGGCGCCCTATTTACCCAACTCGGTGGATGTAATGGCGGTGGGAAATTTACCCAACGAATTACCGAGGGATGCAAGCCGGTATTTTGGTGAACAGCTGATCAAATTCGTATTGGATGATTTACGAACAGGACGAAGCGAAACTATCCGCAAAGCTACCATTCTAAAGGAAGGGGTACTTACAGACGATTACGCTTATATGAGCGAATATGCAGGTCTGCCCTCATCCCCGATGCACGGCGGGAAGCTATCCGGTGATCCTGCTCAGCCACTACAGGTGTAAGGAACGCATCCTGACTCATACCTGCTCTATTCTTCTAAGAAGGCTAAGAACCTGAGAGATCACATTTCAACCTCGATCCTAAACCATCAACATTTAATCCATCCGGCATCCGGTAAACAATATCCATCGATTATCCAGTATCTTCTTTCAACAATCTTTACAAATAATAATCTTCCATCAACCGGATAAATTCAATTGTGTAGCTTCCATCTTCGTTTTTGATTGCCAGTTCATTGCCTGCGACAGTTGTTTCTTCACGGCTAAAAAATAAAATCCCTCTAAAGAAAGGATGTTCTTTGGTATGTTGAATCAGCAGTAGCTCATTCAGGAAATAAGGTGAAGATAGAGCGGTTGCGATAAAAGAATCGACCCTGTGATAGGGCAGCAGGAGCGCGAAAGTCCCATTGGGAGCCAAAAGCCTGTTTATTACGTATAGCAGTTGTTCCAGTGTAAGTGTAGTATCATGTTTAGAAGTATTCTTCTTGTAATTAGCCGATTTTAGATCGCCTTCAAAAAACGGGGGATTGGAAATAATGCAGTGATATTTTTTCCTGGGATAAAATAGCCGGGCATCCGAATTAAAAATATTCAACCGTTCCCTCCAGGGCGATTCTTCAAAATTATGCTTTGCCTGTTCAAAGGCTGCTTCATCCATTTCAATAGCATCAATTATACCGGTAGTTTTTTGTGCTACCATTAAACTCAATAAACCCGTACCGGTTCCAATATCTATTATAGATTCTGCCATCAATTGCTTTTTGTTGATCTGCCCGGCAACAAATGCTCCAAATATACAGGCATCGGTGCACACTTTCATAGCGCACTGATCCTGGTAAATTGTAAATTGTTTGAATTGAAAATAGTTGTTGGCCACAAATGCACTTATAAGAATTTTTAATTTAGCAACCAATGCGCGAATAATAACGAATTATCTCCTTACTCAACTTTTCTACCGGATAAAACCCAATACGTCTTATTTGTTCAACCCCTGTTTTTTGGGAAGATTCAAAGCTTTAATAATTCCCGCTAAATGAACTGCTTGCCAAATTTTCAGCATCAACCATCAACCTCCCTCACCACACCGCTCTTGCCGAAGCGCTAATACTCAAATCAGCGAAATCCTTTTCTAAAAATTTATGCCATGCAGTAATGGCAATCATTGCGGCATTATCTGTACAATATTCAAATGCCGGGATAAAAGTTTGCCAGCCCATTTTTTTTCCGGTATCCTTCAGGGTCTTGCGCAAACTACTATTCGCACTTACCCCGCCGGCTATACAAATTTGATCAATGCCGGTCTCTCTTGCAGCTTTCTTAAGTTTATTGATGAGAATACTGACGATCCTGTTCTGGATAGAAGCACAGATATCAGCAAGATTATCTTCTACGAATATTTTCCTCTCTTCTTCTGTAGTTGTATATTCTTCCCTGAATACATTGCTGGTGCCGGCATTCTTTAAAAAATAAAGAATGGATGTCTTTAATCCGCTGAAGCTGAAATTCAATCCCGGTATTTGCGGTTCGGGAAACTGAAACCGATCAGGGTTTCCATTAACGGCATATTTGTCTATCAATGGGCCTCCGGGATAAGGAAGTCCCAATAGTTTTGCACTTTTGTCAAAAGCCTCGCCGGCAGCATCATCAATGGTTTCACCTATCACTTTCATAAGGGTGACCGATTCGCATAACACAATTTGAGTATGCCCTCCGCTTACAGTAAGGCATAAGAAAGGGAAAGAGGGCTTTTTATCCGCTATTAAATTTGCCAGTACATGTGCCTGCATGTGATGCACCGCTATCAGCGGTTTATCCAATGAAAGTGCGAGTGATTTAGCAAACTGAGCACCTACCAGCAATGAACCAATCAGCCCGGGTGCCCGGGTAAATGCTATTGCATCCACTGAGGACAATTCGCAGCCTGCTGTTCGTAAAGCCAAATCAACTACGGGTACGATATTTTGTAAATGAGCCCTGCTGGCGAGTTCCGGTACCACACCTCCATACTTTTCATGCACCGTCTGATTGGCAATGATATTGGATAATATTTTACCATTCCTGCATACGGAAGCAGATGTGTCATCGCAGGAAGATTCTATGGCTAAAATGGTGCCCCCGTTCCCGCTTGCAGGTGGGGTTTGATTCAAAGAGTTCTCCATTTTGCAAAAATAGATCAAAGAAAGTTTAATTAACTATTCTAAAGAAATCTAGTCAGTGATGAAGAATTTACTCCGGTGTTTAATAGATTATTTATTGATGTTATTCTCTCCAAAAAAATAAAAAGAGGCTCAAACAATTGGGTACTTAGAACCCTCCTTTGAAGGTCAGGGAAGCTTGGTGGTTTGTCTTTTCAACTCCTGATAGCCACCACAGGATCCATTCTTGCTGCCCTTGATGCAGGAAAGATACCAGCCAGAATACCAACTGCCAGGCATATAACTACCGTGCTTACCAACAACGGAAGGGAAACGTACACCGGGAATTGCAGCGGTCCCGAAAGGATAAGCGTGAGTATGTACACAAAAAATAAACCAAAAGCACCACCCATCAGGCAAAGGATCGCGGCTTCCAGTAAAAACTCAAACAGGATACTGCCCCTCTTGGCCCCGATCGCTTTCTTAAGACCGATTACGCTGGTTCTTTCTTTCACCGTTACAAACATAATGTTAGCAATGCCAAACATGCCAACGATCAGGCTGATCACTCCGATTAATCCACCAACAATATTTACTGTTCCAAATAAACCGGTGATCGCCTTGCTAAAAGCCTCCACACTATTCAGTGAAAAATTATTCTCCTGGGTAGGACTAAGCCGGCGAATCTGCCGCATAATACCTTCCAGTTCATTCATTAATGCGGTAGGGGTTACTTTATCTTTTCCTTTGGCGATGAGTACAGGGTTGGCATGGTCTTCATCTACGATCTGTTTACAAAATTTATAGGGCAACATGATGCAGTTGTCGTAATCCCATCCTATAAAATTTTTCCCTTCTTTTTTGATCACCCCCACAATATTCACTTTTTTCCCTTTTATTTCAAAATATTTTCCTAATGCTCTTTCAGCAGAGCCATATAATTTTTCAGCGTTATCATAGCCGATCAGTCCAACGGCTGACCCGCCGTTAAATTCAGCGGAAGATATATAACGGCCCTGGTCAAAATATACCGGTTGTATCGTCGTCTGCCCTTCTACGATGCCATATACGGAAGCATTTTGAATAATATCATCATTATGGGATAAGTTGCCCCCGGACCGGATTAGAAAACTGACATCATCCACCAGTTGGGAACGTTCTTTTATTAAATGCATTTCCTCATATTTCATTACCGGCCTCGCCTGGAATTTCCACCAGGGTTTATCTGGTCCCCCACTGTATTCCCATTTATCGATATAAATGGTATTGGTGCCAAGGGTCTTTACTTCATTCTGTATGTTGCGTTCGAGGCTGTTGACCGTTGCCAATACACCAATGATGCAAAAGATTCCAAAGGCCACACCGGTAAGACTTAGGGCAGTACGAAGTTTATTGACCCTCAGTTCCTGGAGGGTAAGCCTCAAAGAATTGCGGAGAATGTTGAGCGATTTACGCATAGTTCAAAATTACAATAAGCAAACTAATTGTCGGATAAAATTATATAAATGGTTGATGATTTACATAGGTTTGGGATGATAATCCAAAACCAGGATCCAACTTCGTGTTATTTCCATTAGCAGGAAGAGCCATTAAAAAGTTATTTACTGGCTTTGGGAGACCTGGTATTAAAATACGACCGCAATATTACGGAGGCATGGAAATATGAGATGTCGTTTTATTTTTACAAGGGCAGGATGTTCGTTATTTACGGACGCACAAAAAATATAGAAAACCTTATATTGGAATCGTGCAAGCGAAAAATATTGATCACCCGCAACTGATCACAGAAAAAGGGGCAAGAATGAAAATTCTGTTGCTGGATCCGGGTAAAGAAATCCCTGTTGAAACCGTTATTGTGATTTTAGATATGGCCGAAAAAAAACGGGATAATAGCCTGCCTGGATAAAAAAATTCCACCACTACATAAAATTAAGTACAGGTAAACTTTGCCTGGATTAAACCGGCGCTATTAAAAGCCACAATTGACCCTGCCGGTACTTTTCCACCAATAGCAGAATTCTTATCAGCATTTTAGATGACCAAAATCATTTAACCCGCAATTTATTTTAACTACTTTGAGAAAGTTTTTTCTAATCAATTTTGTTAAGCCTTTAAATACCCATAGTATGAAAATATTCGTGGTAATCTTTGCTGTTTTTGCATTAATGACAGTTACAATTTCATTCATCCCGGTGCAGGAAGATCCCTGGAAAGTTCCGAAAATGTATGAAAGTATGAAAAACCCTGTTATAGCAGATATTTCTTCAATAAATGCCGGTAAAGATATATATAATTCCTACTGCCGCTCTTGTCATGGAAAGAACGGCAAAGGTGAAGGAAAAAGAGCTGATAATCTAAGTACAAAGCCCTCTGACTTTAGTTCTGCGTTGTTCCAAAAACAAACAGATGGCGCATTGCTTTATAAAGTTTATTTCGGTCATAAGGATATGCCGGGATTTAAAAAGAGAATTCCTGGTAATGAAGATGTTATGAAAAGTGGTTTTGGGCAGACCAGAAACGCCGGTGATCTGATAAATTTCCTCCGCACCTATGCTAAGAAATAACAACAATGCTCACAGGAGTAACGCTGACAAATCGTGTTATTCCTGTCCTTTTCATCTGTTTGTATAGTTCGGATTTGAATCACTCTCTCAGTGTCCTGCAATAATTGTTGGTAAAATCCTGCATTCCCCAGAATTATGATGTGACTACTGGAATGACTCAGCCCGCCAGGTTGTGAATGCTATGGAAACTACTATTACCATGTATTTTGACCTGTCTCCAAACATTTATCGGCTATTTCCGTAGTTGTTTACTTTGCGACTCAATGCTGATTTTCGGAAAGCCAATTTAAAATGATGTCAGGAATACCTGTCAGTAGCATCAAACCCGGAGATATTGCAGGGGTGACAGAAAGGAATCTGAGTTAAAACTGGTTTTACTCTGCGTCGTGTCATGACCCAATCCCGGGACAACCTTCGACTCAATTATGGTGCGATAAGCCCCCGGTCTCCTTGATTCTTTTGGCTTGTTTTCAAAAGCAGAGTAAAAGCAGAGTAAAAGCAGAGTAAAAGCAGAGTAAAAGCAGAGTAAAAG
>JBDTWP010000381.1:0-6837 GCA_040006615.1 Ferruginibacter sp. | reverse complement strand
GATTTTAATCCGTTGTTACAACATCCAATAGATGAGTGCTGTAGGCACGGCGCATCTTTGATTAACCTTTATATGGACAGGGCCTATGGCTCTCAATTCAAAGGTTAGTATATCAACGGATTAAAATCCGTTGTTATAATATTTGTCGAGCCTAAGGCTCTAAAGAATTGTGGGCAACTTATGTTTTTGGTAGAGCCGTAGGCTCGGTTCATTTTGTAGCAACGGATTTTAATCCGTTGTTACAACATCCAATAGAAGAGTGCTGTAGGCACGGCGCATTTTTGATTAACCTTTATATGGGCCGAACCTATGGCTCTCAATTCAATGGTTAGTCTATCAACGGATTAAAATCCGTTGTTATAATATTTGTCGAGCCTACGGCTCTAAAGCATTGTAGGCAAAATCCTTAAGTTGACGGCTATGGTGTCCCCACCCACCGAAATCAGGAGCGACAATTTGGAATGCGCTCAATTGACCAATAGCATTTCATTTTCTTGATTATTGATTAATTTTGAGAATGCCCGTAAGATTATTCATTCTTCTTGTACTGTCCTTATTTGGTCCGGACCAGTTTAACGCACAAATACCAGGTAAGGCACTAATCAACATCAGCGCCAACGGACGTTTTTTTGTTGATGAATATAATAAACCCTTCTTTTGGCAGGGGGATACTGAATGGGAACTTTTTCACCTGTTTTCTGTAGCGGATGCAAAAACTTTGTTGTTGGAGCGAAAAAGCCAGGGATTCACTGTTATTCAGATAATGATAACGGGTGTATATCCGGAATGGGGAATGATGAAAGGAGTAAAGCATTCAAATGAAATAGAAGCATGGCTGAACCAAAATCCGCTTACTCCCAACGAAAGGTATTTTAAACGGGCAGATTCCATTATAGCAATCGCTGCAAAATATGGAATAATTCTGGTTGTAGGAGTATATCACGCGATTGATGTAGAAAAAGGAAGGATCAGTCTTCAAAATGCAAGGCCCTGGGCCGGCTGGCTGGCACAACGGTACAAAGATGAAAAGAATATTGTGTGGAGCATGTACCCTCATGCCGACTCAGCTTCTCTGGTTATAATTAAAGCAACACTGGAAGGAATTAGAGAAGGAGATGGCGGAACACACCTAATTACGGTGCATCCCGATCCCTCTCCAAAATCTTCAAGTTTTATTCAACAGCAGGAATGGCTTTCATTCAATACCTTACAAACATGGAGCAGTAAATTTATAAACTACGAAATGGTTAAATCGGACTATGAGAAAGTGCCCGTAAAGCCGGTGGTGAACGGAGAAGCCCGGTATGAAGGGGAAGACGGAACAACTGCCTTTGAATCACGCCGGGCAGGATACTGGTCATATCTGGCCGGGGGATTTTACTCCTACGGACATAGAGACAATTGGAAAGCTCCATTGAAATGGCGTAGCTGGTATCGTTCTGAGGGCGTCTTGCAAATGAAAATTATGGGGGATATTTTCCGGTCGGTTGAGTGGTGGAAACTTGTGCCGGACCAGTCAGTTTTGGTTGAAATAGCCAATGGCAATGTAGCTGCAAGGTCAGGAGACAGAGATTGGATAATCGTTTATCTGACCTCAATGAAACCGGTAACACTCAAATTAAATACTATTACTGCCTTAAATAAAGTTACAGCCTGGTGGATTGATCCTATTTCGGGGAAAAAGGAAAAAATTGGAAAATACAATGTCTCGGGAAACCAGGCTTTCTTTCCCCCAAAAAATTTGCAGGATGTGATACTGTTAATTGCAAAATGACCTAAAAAGCAGCAGCCGGAGCGCATCAATTTTACCTGTTTACGGCGTGTTCAAAATTGTCGATCCATAGTTTCAAAATGCAAATAACCCGGGTTTACCATATCTGAGAACCATTTCAATAGCAAAAACAAAAGAATTCCATAGTCATTTCACCTTTGGTATAAAACTTGCCTGTTTATCAGAAAAACTACCCTAATATGAAACGAACATTCTTATTCGCAACGCTTTCCTGTTTAGCCCTTTTTTTGAGTCTCAATTCTTTTTCTACTGGTAGAAATGCGGGCCTTGTTGACGATGTTTTAAGCCAGACCAATAGTTTCAGGCGGTCGAAGGGATTACCGAACCTAATAATCCGGAATGAACTAAATGCAATTGCTCAAAAACATAGTGCCGACATGGCGCGTGGGAGGGTGGGATTTGGGCATGATGGTTTTGAAAAAAGAAATGCCCAGGCAAATCGAAAGATCAGGCAACTCCATAGTTTTGCTGAAAATGTTGCCTATGGCGCTACCTCTGGTAAGGCGGTAGTATCTATGTGGAAAAATTCATCGGGTCACCGACGCAATATGCTGGGCCGATACAAATACATCGGTATTGGAACCGCAAAAGACAGCCATGGCCGCATCTTTTATACACAGGTTTTTGCAGGTTAATTCTTAAGCGATGGTACCAGCTTTCCACTGAAGCAACACAATGACCCGTTTTGACCAGACATGGATAAACCATATCCAATAAAAACTTGATCCGAAAGTAGTTCTGCAATCCAAAAAGGGTGGAAATGTAAGGGTATTGTATGCAATCAGCCCGGGAAGGAAATGCTATTGATATTTATCTAAAAAAATCCGTGGAGTATGTATTGGATGAAGAGGCATTGCCGCTGATCAGGAACTCACCTAAATGGATAGCTGCTTTTCAAAATGGGCGGGCTTTAAAAGCATACTGCATTCAGCCGGGAACTTTTGAAAATGAATGATTTTACCGGTTTCGGATGCCGGCGTTCCTGCAATGTTCTAACAAGCGAAAGGTTTTCCTGCCTGTTGTCTCCATATCGCCGGCTCTGTAAAGGATCATTAAGAGATGGAGCCTGAGGAAATTTCCTGATTTAAAGTTGCTCTGGTAAGAATAATTTTATATATTTCAGATAAGTAATATCATGTCAATGACTGACAAGGCACATGCACGAATACTGAAAGAAATGAAATTTAAGACAGGTGCACTGGATCTGGGTCGTTGTATGCTTACTGAAATGCCTGAAGAATTGTTGAAGATGGATTGGTTGACTCACCTGTCAATAAAAGAGAATCTATTAAGTGAAATAAAAAATCTGGATGCATTAGCCAGGTTGCACAGCCTCGATTTAAGTATAAATAAATTAAGTAAAATAAATAACCTGGATGCATTATCCAACCTGCAAACACTTGATTTAAGCTCCAATCAAATCAGCGGATTAGAAAACCTGGATGCATTAGTTAATCTGCAATCACTTGATTTAAGTTCTAATCAAATCAGTGAATTGAAGAACCTCGGAGCACTAGTCAATCTGCAAACAATTCACCTCGGCTCTAACGGGATAGATAGAATAAAAGGCCTTGATGCACAATCTAACAAACTGCAAAAGCTTGATTTAGGTTCTAATCTAATCAGTGTAATAGAAAACCTGGATGTGTTGGCCAGACTTCAATCCCTCGATTTAGTTTCAAATCAAATCGATGAAATAAAAAATCTCGACGCATTAACGAATCTCCAAACGCTTAATTTAGGTTCTAATCAAATCCGCGAGATGAAAAACCTTGGTTCATTAACCAATCTGAAAATGATAATTCTATCCGATAATCAAATCAGGGAAATTGGAGATATCGATACGTTAATCAACCTGCACTCCCTTTATTTGCACGCCAATCAAATCAGCAAAATAGAAAACTTAAATAATTTATCACTTGAACGTATCGACCTGTCAAACAATCCAATAAATACTTTACAGGGATTATACGAATTAACACAATTACCAAAACTTATTGAATTACGCTTGTTTGGTTTTAAGACAAATGACTTTGATATTCCTTCTGAAAATTTTGGTACTTATTTTTTTTTCAACTGCCTCGAACCACTGCGTAATTATTTTAATTCTATTGAGAAGGATTCATTTCGCTCAAAGGAATTGCCAGTTATCCTTGTAGGCAATAGTACGTCAGGCAAGACAAGCCTTCGCTATTTTTTGCAGCAAAATGTTTTTCCACCCGCCGAGGATTACTCCACGCATGGTATAGAGCCTAGTATCTGGAAACCCGGAAATAAAATATTGGAAAAATTTGACAAGAACCGTAATCTAAAAGATATTCAGTTTTATTTCTGGGATTTTGGTGGCCAGGAATATTACCACTCCACCCACCGTTTGTTTTTTAGTAAGAAAGCTATTTACATTCTTGTTTGGGAGCAAAAGACAAACAGGGAGTCGATTGAAACTTTAATAGTAAGAAAGAAAAATTTCGACAACACAATTGAAGAAAAAGTCTTGGATGTGGAATTGTTTCCAAATGATTATTGGATCTATAGTATTCGCAACCAGGTAAAAAATTCAAACGAAAGCCCCATAATTATGGTGCAGAATAAAATTGACCAGCAAGATAATAAAGGTGATGATGAACCTGTCACTGCACTGGTTAAAAAGATTAATTGCACGGAGCTGCAACTTAGTATATTAGAAGCGAATAGGGCAATGGCAGAAGGGAAAGACTATCGCCGTTTTTCGATCTTTTTAGAAGTTTTTTTCGAAGCTGCAGAAGTTCTTAGTTCTACGATGGTTGATAGTCCGCTTTGGGAAAAGATAAAAGAACGGGTTCAACAATTGCGCAATGAAAATATTTTGAAACCAAGTGAATTCTTAAAGGAATTGCGGGAACTTGATCCCGGTATGACGGAAGAAACTATGCGTTATTATTTAGAAAGGCTTAGGGCAATGCGTTATGTAATTTATGAATATGATGATGCTGTGTATGATGAAGAAAAAGTATATAAAGATGATGAATTATTAAAATATTCCATTTTCGTCAATCCCGGCTGGGTAACAGAAATGATTTATGCAATCCTCGATGACAAAGTGCGTGACAAAAATGGTGAATTTGACAGGGACTACGTTTTACAAATAGTGGGGGATAAAGCAGATTTGTTTATCGCACTAATGAAAAAGTTTGAGCTGATTTTTGAGTATGAAGCAGTTTTTATTGATAAAACAGCAATAGGGAAAAATCAACTGGGAGAAAAAGCAGGAGAAAATCAAATACAAGAAGTAAAAATAGAAATAAAAACCCTTGTTGCACCCCAATATTTGCCAGAATTCTCATCTGACAAGATGAAAGAGGTTTTATCTTCCCGGATTAAGGCAGACCCGGATTTTAGAATTCGGTTTAAAGATTTTATGCCGCGCTATATTATGCTTCGTTTCCTTACTGAATATGGGCCAAAGGCTGAGGCTAAATATTACTGGAAGTATGGTATTTTCTTTGTTGAAGATAAATGCGGTGTGTTGGTTCAGTGTGATTATATGAATAAACAATTCCTGGTATATACAGAACATGTTAAACCCAATATTCAAAAATTAGTATTTGAAGTACTTGTCAGATTAAGTGAAAATGTAGATGCGCTCCAGGTTGCCTGCGGCTCTGAGGATTTTGTTCCTTTAACTTCATTACAACGTGAATTTAAGGACGGTGAGCCCAATAGTAACATAATATCAGAAAATGGCAGGCGGATATCACTTTCAGTCTTTAAACATTTATTTGAAAAAATTGAAGCTGTACCAATAAATACCCAAAAAATAAATGATATGGAATCCGGAAGCAAAAAAATAAAAGTATTTATATCCTATGCACATGTTGACGAAAAAATAAAGGAATTATTTGAGGAAAAATATTTAAAAGCTATTCAGCATGCTTATAAAGGTAATCTTGAAGTGTTTTCAGATAAAAACATAAAACCAGGAGCACCCTGGAATGACAAAATAAATTATGAAATTGACTCCGCTGATATAATGATAGTTTTCCTGACAAATGGATTTATTACTTCTGATTACATAAAAGAAATAGAAATTAAAAAATCATTGGAAAGAAACATGCAAAAAAAACTAATCATCGTTCCCATTTATATTGAAAAAATTGCACCAAGATTAAAACCATTTTCAGATCTGCAATATTTACCCGGCGAAAAGCCGGTTAAAGAATGGCGGCCCCAAAGCGATGCCTGGGTTAAGATTCAGGACGGCTTATTTATAATCATTGATGATATTAAAAAAGGGAATACTACGGAATACTATACGAAGTAAAGGCTAATCATGCCTGCACTTCCCATCAGATGCAGGTTTCCGGTTCTATGACCACCAGCTACTACTATTTCAATTGATAAAGCATCTGTCGGTCTAAGGAGTGTACGCCAAAGTTGAAAAAGTAAAGAGGCCCCCCAACGGGATGACTTTGCTTAACAGAATGGGATTTCCTTTATTATTGATTCTAAGCCAGGACAATGTAACAACTAGCCGTTTCTTTCCGGAAAATAAAACCAATTACTTAAATCCATCCACTCAAAAATTCATATATAATCCTTAAACTCCATTTATCCGGGTAAAAGCTTGTTAACAACCGTGAGTAATTGGTGCATACATTAAACATATTCTTTTCATTCATTCATCTATATTTGCCGACATACATAAAACATAGATACCGTGCGCTTAAAGAGTCTTGAAATTAAAGGATTTAAGAGTTTTGCAGATAAAACCGTACTCCATTTTGATGAGGGTATCACCGGTGTGATAGGGCCCAATGGCTGTGGCAAGAGCAATATTATTGATAGTATCCGCTGGGTAATCGGAGAGCACAAGATCAGCAACCTGCGTAGTGAGAACCTGGAGAGCCTGGTATTTAACGGCAGCAAGAGTCGCTCTGCATCCGGGCTGGCGGAAGTTAGCCTGACATTTGAGAACACCAGGAACCTGCTGCCGACCGAGTTTAATATGGTGACCGTTACCCGTAAATATTACAAGAACGGGGAAAGCGAATACCGCCTCAATGATG
>JBDTWP010000380.1:0-6847 GCA_040006615.1 Ferruginibacter sp. | reverse complement strand
TGCTGTAATAAAAATTGAAGCAAGTGGATTACCATTTTTATTATACGGAAATTCCGATGAGGTGAAAATCGGCCAGTGGGTTTTGGCCCTGGGTTATCCATTGAATCTGGAAACCACCGTTACGGCAGGAATCGTAAGTGCAAAAGCCAGGAGCCTGGGATTGAATAAGGGGACAAAGACCAACACGCCTGTTGAATCTTTCATTCAAACAGATGCAGCTGTAAACCAGGGTAATAGCGGGGGCGCCCTGATCAATACAAACGGGGTGCTTATCGGAATTAATTCTGCCATCGCATCTCCTACGGGTTTCTATTCCGGTTATTCATATGCTATTCCTGTAAATATTGTAAAGAAAGTTGTGGAAGATCTTATTAAATATGGCAATGTCCAGAGAGGATATCTGGGTGTAGCTACAGCGAATACGAATGATATTCCGGAAGAAGCAAAAACAAAATTGAATTTAAATTATAATGGCGATGGTTTGGTGATTACGGAAGTTTCGGCAAACAGCGGCGCTTCGGATGCCGGTCTGAAGAAAGGCGATATTATTAAAAGTGTAAATGGAGTTGCGGTTACATTACCATCTGAATTGCAGGAACTGGTTACCAGGTACAAGCCAAGTGATAAGATATCAGTTCTGTTTTCCAGGAATGGGACAGACAAAACAGTAACAGCTACATTAAAAAACAAGGCAGGCAATTTTGACATAGTGAAAGAAGATAATTCCTCCTTGTCAAAATTAGGGGCTGAATTCGCTACACTGGATGCTAAAAAAGCCAAAGAATATGGAATACCAGGAGGCGTTGTAGTAAAGAAAATAGGGAATGGCGCTTTAAGTGACCAGACCAGGATGAGGGATGGCTTCATAATTGTGAAAGTAAATGAAACTGATATTAAAAATATGGACGAACTGAATAAAGTGCTGGGTACCAATTCAAAAACATTTACTGTTAGCGGGTTTTACCCCGGGTATGATGGTCTTTACGATTACCCGATTACACTGGAGGAGTAGGTAGTTTGGAAGGCGTAAATAAGAATTAGGAATTGGTTTAAGGCGCTACGGTTTTCCGTGGCGCCTTTTTTGTGAATTCCATAAAGCGATTTAGAGATCCTGGAATAATGGAGACTTGTTTAAATTATTATTATTAGTATAAGATAAATTACTTTAGTGATCCGACCTTATTAGTTTATTGCCGCCTTTTGAAGAATAAGGTAATAAGGTCGAAGATATTCAATGAACGATTCTACTAAGGTTAAAATGCCGTTAGTCAGTTTTCCCCTTCACTTAAGAGAAGATGGTGGAAAGTATTGTTTTTGAAATTAAGCAAGTTAAAAAGTCACCAATTTATCCCTTGAGAAGTATAATTGATGCTTTACTATATTAATGTCACCCCTCCGGGGTTGGGCATTCTTGCTGGCTGATTCGATGCTATATTAATGTCACCCCGCTGGGGTTGGGCATTCTTATTAATTGATGCTTTACTATATTAATGTCACCCCTCTGGGGTTGGGCATTCTTGCTGGCTGATTCGATGCTATATTAATGTCACCCCGCTGGGGTTTGTCATTCCTATTTATTGATGCTTACCTATATTGATGACACCCCGCTGGGGTTGGGCATTCTTGCTGCTGATTCGATGCTATATTAATGTCACCCCGCTGGGGTTTGTCATTCCTATTAATTGATGCTTTACTATATTAATGTCACCCTGGGGTTGGGCATTCCTGCTGGCTGATTCGATGCTATATTAATGTCACCCCTCTGGAGTCTTCAGTCTTGGCTTAAATTCTTCATTCTTAATGTTTAATTCATTTTTCTTAATTCTTTTCAAACACCAGGTATTCCCAGGGATGCATGTCAAACGATTGATGATTTGTAAAATCATGCTTTGTTTTATTAAACACATCTGTAAAGTTACCGGCCAGGTGTTCATCATCTATCACACATTGAACGGCGTGACTGCTCATATTCAACAACACCAATACTTCATTGTTTCCGTTTTTACGGATCCAGGCCAGGACATTATTTACTGCATTCATTTTTAAACGGATGGTGGTTCCCCCATCATTGCCGGCTCTTAATGCGGGATTGGTTTTATGGAGATTTAATAAGGTTTTATAGAAATCATGCAACTCATATTTTCCATTCCATTCTATCAGATCCTTCTCAAAAAACTTCAGTCGTTTCAGGTTGGGCAATTCCTGTCCGCTGTAAATCAGTGGAATACCGTCCCAGGTAAAGCTGTGTACAGCAAAAGCTTTGGCCGCGTCGCCATATTTTTCATACTCTGTGCCGTTCCAGCTATTTTCATCGTGATTGGTGGTAAACCATAATTTTATCCCATTTTTTCCTCCCACAGTATCATATCGGTGAAGCACTGTATCCAGTATCGATATGTCCTGGTTTTTTTTATAAAAATCTTCTGTTCTATGCATCCAGGTCCAGGTATAGCAGGCATCAAAGGCCTGGTAATAAGCCGGATTTTCAAGCGGGTCATTTTCCGCAAGCCAAAACAATGTTTTGGTTTTCTCCAGTTCTTCCCTTGCTTCCAGCCAAAAGTCCAATTCGACCCAAAAAGCCAGGTCGCAACGATACCCGTCAATATCACATTCAGTTACCCAATATTTCATAGCGGCAATCATCGCTTTTCTTAAGTCAGGATTATTGTAATCTAATTCAATGATATCATCCATACCACTGGCAATTTTAAAATCACCGGTTGCAGAATCTTTTTCAAAATATTCGGGATGGGTTTTAGTCCATACATGGTCCCAACCCGTATGATTGGCCACCCAATCAATAATAACTTTAAAACCCATTTCATGCGCTTTCTTTACAAATGATTTGAAATCATCCAGGGAGCCAAATTCGGGATTGACGGATGTATAATCACTGCATGCATACTGGCTGCCCATGCTTCCCTTTTTATTTTTTTGTGCTATAGGCGTTATTGGCATTAGCCACAAGGTTGAAACCCCCATTTCCCTAAGCCTTGGCAATTCCTTTAAAAATGCATTAAACCCACCTTCCTTAGTATATTGCCGCAGGTTTACTTCATAAACATCGGTATTATTTATCCAGCCAGCTTTTTTAAATGTCATTTTGGTCGGGTCTTTTTTTGTTTCGTTTGATGATTTTTTGTTATTACAGGCAAATAACAAGATACTTGTTGTAAATAAAAGGAAAACTTTGTACATGCAGGCAATTTTAACTATCAAATGTATGATGGAATATTGAAAAACCTTCGAACGCTTTAATAAGTATCCAGATTGTACCTTTGCCCCTGTTATTAAGATACACATGAAACAATTTAATGTGCCTGTTATATATCGTAGCCCGTTAATTGCCGCTGTTAAAAACAAGCGTAAGCTGGACGATAAAATGAAGAAGGATTTTAGTCCTACCCTGTTGGATTTCGGCCCTGTTAAAATATGGCTTGCCCGCCATTTCGGCTTTTGTTATGGAGTGGAAAATGCGATTGATATTGCGTTTCGAACCATTGATGAAAATCCGGGAAAACGTATATTCCTATTGAGTGAGATGATTCATAATCCCCAGGTAAATGCCGACTTACGGCAAAGAGGTGTTCAGTTTTTACAGGATACTTTCGGAAAGCAAATTGTTCCTTTTGATGCAATTACCAGGGATGATGTGGTAATCATTCCTGCCTTTGGCACTACATTGGCCATTGAAGAAAAATTGAATGCAATAGGAATACAAACCGAAAAATATAATACCACCTGCCCCTTTGTGGAAAAAGTGTGGAACCGCAGTGAACAGATCGCAAAAAAAAAATACAGCGTGATTGTACACGGCAAACCCTCTCATGAAGAAACCAGGGCTACCTTTTCCCGTGCAGCCAATAATACGCCCACCGTAGTGGTGAATGATATGCAGGACGCCATTGCTTTAAGCAAATATATTACAGGAGAAAAGAAGCCTCCCGCATTTTATGATGAATTTAGAGGCCGGTATTCAGCGGGATTTAATGTGGAGAATGACCTCCAGAGATTTGGGGTTGTCAATCAAACTACCATGCTGGCTACTGATACGCAAGGCATTGCAGATTACCTGAAACAGGTAATGATCAGCAGGTACAATTTGACCGAAGAAAACATTGAAGAAAGATTCGCTGATACAAGAGATACCCTTTGCTATGCCACCAATGATAACCAGACATCGGTGTATGCCCTGTTGCAAACTAAAGCAGACCTGGCCATTGTTGTAGGCGGGTACAACAGCAGTAATACTTCTCATTTGGTTGAATTATGTGAAGAAAAGTTGCCTACCTATTTTATCACCGCCGAAGAAAAATTAATTTCGGCTGCTGCAATTCAACATTTCAATCTTCATAGAAAGGAAGAAACTATTACCAACAACTTTTTACCAGTTGAAGAACCGGTTAAAATTTTATTGACCAGTGGTGCCAGCTGCCCTGATGCAATGGTGGAAGGGGTGATTGCTAAATTGGTTTCATTTTATGAGGCTAACATATCAATGGGAGATATTATTAAACAGTTTAGTGTATAAAAAAACTCCCCCACATCTACGGGTAAATTGACGCTTATCATGAAATGCAGAGCCTGGTAAGTAAACGAACAATAATGATGGAAGTTTGTTAAATAACTCCCCTGTAATTGAGGCAGAAAATTGACTATCGTACGAGTTTTAAAGCAAAATTCAATTGCTCTTCAATACTAAGATGGGTATTATCAAGCAAAACCGCATCATCAGCTTTTCGTAAAGGACTTACTTCCCTGTGAGAATCAATATAGTCACGCATTGCAAGATTGCTCTTTACTTCCTCAATAGTGATATTCGGATTTTTCTCATACAAATCTTTAAACCTTCTTTCTACCCTTACCCAACTATCCGCGGTCATAAAGATCTTAATTTCCGCATCCGGAAATACGGTAGTACCAATATCCCTGCCATCCATTACTATCCCTTTGTTTTCACCCATTTTTTGTTGTTGACCAACGGCAAAGGATCTTACTTCCCGGATAGCGGCAACATCACTTACTTTTTCAGCGATTACCATGTCCCTTATCAAATACTCCACATTCTCATTGTTGAGAAAGATTTCCGACTCCTGTGATTTATGATTTAAATGAAATTCGATATGTATACTTTTCAAAGCTTCAGCCACCTGATTGGTATCCGTCCAGTCAATATGGTTTCGCAAAAAATACAAGGTAATGGCGCGGTACATTGCCCCGCTATCAATATAGAGATAGCCTAGTTCATTGGCCAGTTGTTTTGCCAAAGTACTTTTTCCGCAAGCCGACCAGCCGTCAATTGTAACGATTTTCTTTTTCATCCACGCAAAAGTCCTTTAAAAAATTCATCTCTCAAAAGAATAGCAGCGATAAATTCATGATGAAAGTTGAATGGGCAATGGGCAATAGGCAAGGGGCAATGGGCAATCGTTGAGGGTGAACATTTCACCAGTCACCACGCACTAATATCCCAATAAGAAAAAAGCCACCTAAAAATTTAGGTGGCTTTTATTACGTTAACAACAGATTATGCTTTTGATGCAGCTTCTTCCTTCTTTTCTTCTGTCTTTAAACTGAATTGTATTAGCTTTTTCGTTGGATCCAGATCCGCAATCAATATATCTCCTTCTTTCACCTGCATATTCAATATTTCTTCTGCCAAAGGATCTTCCAGGTACTTTTGAATAGCCCTGTGTAAGGGCCTTGCTCCAAATTGAGTATCGTATCCTTTATCTGCGATAAAATCTTTCGCCTGGGGCGTTAGTTCCATTGAGAAGCCAAGGATCACCAGGCGCTTCATAACCCCTTTCATCAGGATGTCAATGATCTCAAAAATATTTTCCTTTGAAAGAGAATTGAATATCACCACATCATCGATCCTGTTTAAAAACTCAGGACTGAAAGTGCGTTTTAGCGCTTTTTCAATTACGGCCTTATTGTTATCATCCGAATTTTGCATCCTTGCAGCAGTTGCAAAACCTACCCCTTCACCAAAATCTTTTAACTGGCGTGCCCCAATATTAGAGGTCATAATAATGACGGTATTCTTAAAATCAATTCTTCTGCCCATTCCATCGGTTAACTGTCCATCATCCAATACCTGTAATAAAATATTATAAATGTCGGGGTGGGCTTTTTCAATTTCATCCAGCAAAATCACGCTGTACGGCTTACGTCTTACACGTTCCGTTAACTGGCCACCTTCTTCATAACCTACATATCCCGGAGGTGCACCAATCAAACGGCTAACTGTGAATTTCTCCATGTACTCACTCATATCAATGCGTATGAGGGAATCATCATTATCGAACATATACCTTGCCAGCGACCTTGCCAGTTCTGTTTTACCAACCCCCGTTGGACCTAAGAATATAAAAGTACCGATTGGTTTTCTGGGGTCTTTTAACCCCACCCTGTTGCGCTGAATTGCTTTTACTACTTTAGAAATTGCCTCCATCTGGCCAACAACCTCATTTTTCAAATCGTCACCCATGCGGCGAAGCTTTTCTGTTTCTGCCTGTACCATACGCTTAACGGGAATCCCGGTCATCATACTGATTACTTCAGCAATATCTTCTTCTTCAATAGGGAAACGTTTATTTTTACTTTCTTCTTCCCAATCATTTTTAGCCTTTTCCAGTTCTTCCTGGAGCCTTTTTTCGGAATCCCTCAATGAAGCAGCCTCTTCAAAACGCTGACTTTTGACTACTTTATTTTTTTCCAGTTTTATATCTTCAATTTTCTTTTCCAGTTCTATCACAGCTTCCGGCACATTGATATTCTTGATATGTTTCCTGGCCCCTACTTCATCCATCACGTCGATCGCTTTATCGGGCAAAAGCCGGTC